>JAIXSD010000432.1 GCA_027484885.1 Rubrivivax sp. | reverse complement strand
TGACGCGGGCCCAGAAGAAAGACCAGGCGCCAATCCACCTCGCGGAAGAACCCGCGCAAAGCCGCCCACGGCTTGTTCATGATCATGATGCGGCTCTCGTTTCCGGTGACCAGGGCAGCAGCAACTCGGCGATGCATCCGCCCAGCTCGGCATTGCGCAGGCTCAGACTGGCCGCCTCGCCATAGGTCTGCGCCAGGCGCAGGCGCGAATTGCTCAGGCCCACGCCGCGGCCGGCTCGCGCGGGCGGCAACTGCTCGGGCAGGCCGGGGCCGTCGTCGATGACGCGCACCCACAGCGATTGATCCTGCTGCTCGGCCTCGATGCGCAGCAAGGCGGCGCCGAGCTTGGGCACCACGCCGTGTTCGATGGCGTTCTCGACCAGGGTCAGCATGAGCGCCGGCGGCAGCTGAACCGGCGCCACCGCCTCGGGCACTTCGATCTGCACCTGCAGCCGCGCACCCAGGCGCACCTGCATCACCGCCAGGTACTGGCGCACGGCTTCCAGCTCTTCACCCAGGCTGAGCAGCTGACGGTTGAACAGCGGCAGGGTGGCGCGCAGATAGGCCGTCAGGGCATCCAGCAGGATGGCCGCACGCTCGTCACGGCTGCGCACCCAATGCTGCAGCGAGGCCAGAGAATTGAACAAAAAATGCGGCTGAATCTGGGCGCTGCTGAGCTGCTGCGCCAGGGCCAGCGCCTGTTGCTGCTGCTCGTGCTCTCGCAACCAGCCGGCCAGCATCTCGTTGCGGGCCATGGCCAGCACCCAGATGCCGGCCACGCCCAGCAAGACCAAGACCGCAGCCAGCTGCGCGGCCTCTTCTTTGCCGACGCTTTGCTCGATACGCAAGAAACCTGAGAACACCCCCATCAAGAAAGTGCTGATGAGGGCGATCACGCAAACCCAGACATAGCCCAGGTACAGCGTGCGCATGGTCGGCCGGCGCCACAGGCGGGCCGCCTGCCAGAGCAAGGCCAGCGCCATCAAGACGCCGACCACAAAGCCACCCAGCTGCAGCGGCGCTGGCATCTGCCAGGCGGCCAGCACGCCCAGCAGCAGCGCGTTGAGCCAGGCACAGAGCTTGACGCTGGCGGTGATGGCCGACCGTTGATCGAGCAAGGCCCACTGCGCATCACTGAACTTGTGGCGCGGGCCGAGCATGAACACCAGATGCCAGTCCAGCCTCTTCACATCGGCCCAGGCCTGGCTCAGGCGTGCTTTCAAACGGCTTGTCATTCCCATCGTTGTTCTTGTTTGATCCATCACGCCGGCACCCCGGGCGGCAAGGCCATGGCCATCGGCAGGCGTAGCGTGGCGACGCAGCCACCGGTCTCAGCGGAGTTGTCCAGGCTCAAGCTGGCCTCGTCGCCAAAGCTCTGCGCCAGACGCAGGCGGGAATTGCTCAGGCCCACGCCGCGGCCGGCTCGCGCAGGCGGCAACTGCTCGGGCAGGCCGGGGCCGTCGTCGATGACGCGCACCACCACCGATTGATCCTGCTGCTCGGCCTCGATGCGCAGCAAGGCGGCGCCGAGCTTGGGCACCACGCCGTGTTCGATGGCGTTCTCCACCAGGGTCAGCAGCAGCGCCGGCGGCAGCTGCACGGCCTGCAGCGCCTCGGGCACCTCGACCTCCACCTGCAGCCGCGCGCCCAGGCGCGCCTGCATCACGGCCAGGTACTGGCGCACGGCCTCCAGCTCTTCACCCAGGCTGAGCTGGCGGCGGTTGAACAGGGGCAAGGTGGCGCGCAAATAAGACGTCAGTGCATCCAGCAAAGGTGCCGCGCGGGCATCACCCTGGTGCACCCAATGCTGCAGCGAAGCCAGAGAGTTGAAGAGAAAGTGCGGCTGGATCTGCGCCTGCGCCAGCTGCGCCTGGGCGGCCAGGGCCAGCTCACGCTCGGCCAGCTCGCGTTGACGGGCCAGGATCTGGTGGCGGCGGTAGATGGACACAAAGCTCACACCGCCCATCACCGTCACGCCCAGGCCCATGAAGACCAGGCGCAACCACTCGGCCTCATCGGCCGATGCTCCGTGGCGAATGACCAGGGCCACCAGCACCATGCCCACCGCGCCCGACAAAGAGCTGCGAAACACGCGCGAGCTGCTGGGCCAGGCCCAGACCCAGCGTGCCAGCCATGCAAAGCCCAGGCCTGCACAGGCCAGCATGAACAGGAGCAAGACCCGACCCTGCGCGCTCTGCAACGAGCCCAGCGAACTGAGGGCCAAGACGGTCGAGGTGAAGCCAATCGGCCACCACAGGGCAAGACCGCGCAGCGGCTGCAGGCCCAGGCGACGGATGCCGGCCTCGTCGGGCAGGCGCTCCGCCGCCGCTTCGCACGGCATGAAACGCCCGCGCACGCGGCGCCAGGCCGTCAGCCACAGCTCGGACAGGCTCATGCGGCGGGCACTCCCGCGGCCGCGGCCCAAGGAATCTGCACCTGCGCGAGCGCGCCCGGGGCGCGGGGCAGCAGGCTCAGGCGCGCCTGCTCGCCATGCAGCTGACGCAGGCGGTCGCGAGAATTGCTGAGGCCCAGGCGCTCGACCGGCTCGACCGAGCTCAGGCCCATGCCATCGTCCTCCACCTCCAGCATCACCTGCTGATCCTGGCGCCAGGCACGCACCACCACGCGGCCGCCGCGCAGGGCGGGCTCGATGCCGTGGCCGATGGCGTTCTCGGCCAGGGTCAGCAACAGGCCTGGTGGCACGGTCACGGCCTCAAGGCCGGGCTCGATCTCCAGCGCCCAGCGCAGGCGCTCGCCCAGGCGGGCCTGCATCACCTCCAGATAGCTGCGCACGATCTGCAACTCTTCGGCCAGGCTCAGGCTCTCGCGCTCGAACATGGGCAGGGTGGCACGCAGGTACTGGGTGAAGGCACGCAAGGTGCTGCCGGCGCGAGGGTCCTGCGTGTCCACCCAGTGCTGCACCGAAGCCAGGGTGTTGAACAAGAAATGCGGCTGCATCTGCGCCGAGGCCAGGCGGCGCGCGAGCTGCAGGGCATGGGCCTGCTCGTCGAGTTCGCGCAGACGCGCATCGATCTGCTGCACCCGCATGACGGTGAGGAACAGGAAGGAGGTGTAGGTGACCAGGAAGGCCGACAGGCCGAACACGGCCGCGAACTTCACCACCTCGCGGTTGGCCTTGAGCCGCGCCAGCAGCTCGGGCGAAGCCAAGTCGGGGTGAGTCAAAGGCAGCGAGGCCAGGACAAAGACCAGCACGCCCGCATAGCTGATCAGGTTCAGGCGCCGCCGACTGGGCCGACGCCAGAGACTGCGAGCCAGGCCAAGGACGACGGCCAGTGTGGCCAGCACGGCGGCACTGATCCAGCCCGCCCATTGGCGCGGCAAATCCGGGAAGTTGATGGCCAGCAGCACCAGCACATTGCTGATGACGTAGAAATCGATGGACAGCGGCCAGGGCTGCTGGCCGGCACGCGCCAGCTCCTCCTCGCTGAAGACGCGACGCGG
>JAIXSD010000527.1 GCA_027484885.1 Rubrivivax sp. | reverse complement strand
CTTCATTCGCTTCGCTCATTGCGTTCGGACAGGGGCACCGAGTCAGCGCTTGAAGCGCGTGAGTACGCGCGCGCCCCGAGGCGCTGCGCTGCTCAGCCCGGCACAAATTGCCCGGCAGCGGCACGGGCTGCAGGGCGCTTGCATCGCAATCGATGTGCCCCTTCCACGGGGGAACACGCCAGCTCCGGAGGTGGCTCGGTCCGCCGACGGGCGATTTGTGCGCGGCCGAGGGTGCAGCGGAGCGGCTCAGGCGCGCGTACCCGCGCGCTTCAAGCTCTGACTCGGCGCCACTGTTTGACCACAGTGAGCGCAGCGAACGGAGGGAGATTGGCGCCGCTGAGCCGCGGAGTGAGCAGCGAGGGGAGTCGGCTCGAAGAGCCGACCCGCGAACCATGAGCACGGTGGCGGGCCGAGCCGCCGCAGCGAAAAAACGCAAGACAGCGGAGGTCTGCAATGCGCAGGCTCCTGCACCTGAAGTTGGTGTCCCGTTATCCTGCCCTCGAGCGAGGGCAGCCCTCATCAGGACTCGTCCATCAGCCTCAGCAAATAGGTGTCTTCCACGCGCTTGGCGCGCTCGACGCGGCGGCCCAGCTCGTTAACGGCCAGGTGCAGATCGATCGAGCCTTTTTGCGCGACCATGGCTTGCAGGGACTCCGGAAGGTCATAGCCGATGGTGGAGGGCGGCAGGGCCGGGTCGTGGTTCTGCTTGGACAGGCCCACATACTCCCAGCTGCCCAGCATGGAGTGGCGGCCCCAGCTGTCGCCCGCGGGCAGGGCGGTGCCGGGGTCGACCGCACGGCAGACGATGGAGATGAAGCCGCATTCCTTGCCCGCCACATGCAGGGGGCTGTTGGACGGGTGGCGGCTGTAGAGGCAGTCGATGGGCGCGAAGTTGAAGTAGCGCAGCATGTATTCCAGCAGCGGGATGCTGGGGTACCAGAAGGTGTTGGGCTCGGTCTGCAGCTTGCCGGCGGTGTTGAAGTGCATCAGGTCCGACTGCTCGTTCACCACATTGGTGGACAGCATGAAGAGGCCGTTCTTCTTGACCAGGGGCCGGGCGCTTGCCAGCGTGTGCATGGGCGAGAACACGTGGTAGAGCACGCCCGACAGGTTCACATAGTCGAACATGCCATCGGCTGCCAGCTTTTGCGAGAGCTCGTACATCAGGCCGATCTCGCGGAAATCCCAGCTTGCGCCGTAGACGCTCCGCAGCAAGGCCATCTTGTCGGCGCAGTGCGGCACGGCGTCGGCTGCGACGATGCGTTTGGCGCCCTTGCGGTGCATCAGCACCGGGATCACGCCTTCCATGGTGCCCAGGTCCAGGCAGTCCTGGCCATGCAGATGGGCGTTGCGCATCAGCATGCGCGGCATGTAAGGGAAGTCAGACGGGTAGCTGCCCGGTGCGATCAGGCCTGGGGCCAGCTCCACGGTGTAGTACCACCAGGCTTTGGCGGCCTGTTCCAGCTGTTCGCGGCTCATGCTCATGTCGGGGCGCTCCTTGCGGGGATGGGATGAAAGCGGGGCCGGCGTGCGCAGCAGCAAGCCCGGATGCCGTGCAGTTTGCACGGCAGCGGCGACTTCAAAACTCCGGTGGAGCAGGGCGCTTGGCCCCCAGTTCAAGGCTTTGGCCGTTGTGCCCGCTCAGGCGCCGGTGGCCGCCGCCAGGCCGTTGTCGAAGTGCGCCCGCATCAGGCGCGCGGCCTCGTCGGCGCGCCGGGCCTGCAGGGCCTGCATCAGCTCGCGGTGCTCGCGCAGGGAATCCTGCAAACGGCCTTGCTTGAACAGCGAGTGGTGGCGGTTGAGCTTCATCACGCGGCGCAGGTCGGTGACGATCTGCTGGCGCCAGCGGTTGGCCTCGATTTCCAGCAGGCGCAGATGAAAGCGCTCATTGGCGGCGAAGAAGGCGTCGCGCTCGTCGACCTGGCGCTCCAGCGCCTGGTGCAGGGCCTGCAGCTCGGCCAGCTCGGCCTCGCTGCCCTGGGTGGCCACGCGGGCGGCGGCATCACTCTCCAGCAGGGCCAGCAATTGGTAGGCCTCGCGCACATCGCGCTCGCTCATCTCGGTGACGTAGGCGCCGCGGCGCAGCTTCATCGTCACCAGGCCTTCGACGGCCAGCACCTTGAGCGCCTCGCGCATGGGCGTGCGGCTGATGCCCAGCTCGCCGCAGAGCTTGAGCTCGTCGATCCAGGCGCCGGGCTCCAGCTGGCGGCTGAAGATCTGTTGGCGCAGGTGTTCGGCCACCTCTTGGTAGAGGGCGCGGTGAGCCAGCCCGGGAGTCGTGGTGGCAGTCATCCCGGGAGAGGCGGTGAGCGGTTGCGAGCGAGGTTCGGCAGGCATGGTGGGGTGCGTCGCCGTCAGTGTAGCGTCAATTCTGAATTTATAATTATGAATGATGGTCGCGCTATGATGCACCGTCCGCAGGAGCCAAGAGATGTCTGAATCCAAGAAGCAAGCGTTCGAATTCCCGCAAGCCACGCTGGCGCAGTGGGAAAAAGCCGCCGCCAAATCCGCCCCCGGGGGCGATGTCTCGGCCCTGAACTGGCACACGCCCGAAGGCCTGACGGTCAAGCCGCTCTACACCGCGGCCGACACGGCGGGCCTGCCCTATGCCGACACCTTGCCCGGCTTCGAGCCCTTTCTGCGCGGCCCGCAAGCCACGATGTATGCCGTGCGGCCCTGGACCATCCGCCAGTACGCCGGCTTCTCCACCGCCGAGGAAAGCAATGCTTTCTACCGCAAGGCCTTGGCGGCCGGCGGGCAGGGCGTGTCAGTCGCATTCGACCTGGCCACCCACCGCGGTTACGACAGCGACCACCCGCGCGTGACCGGCGATGTCGGCAAGGCCGGCGTGGCGATCGACTCGGTCGAGGACATGAAGATCCTCTTCAACGAGATCCCGCTCGACAAGGTCTCCGTCTCCATGACCATGAACGGCGCCGTGCTGCCGGTGCTGGCGGGCTATGTGGTGGCGGCGGAAGAGCAGGGCGTCAGCCAAGACAAACTCAGCGGCACCATCCAGAACGACATCCTCAAGGAGTTCATGGTCCGCAACACCTACATCTACCCGCCCGAGCCCTCGATGAAGATCATCGGCGACATCATCGAGTACACGGCGCAGAAGATGCCCAAGTTCAACTCGATCTCCATCTCGGGTTACCACATGCAAGAGGCCGGCGCCAACCAGGCGCTGGAGCTGGCCTTCACCCTGGCCGACGGCAAGGAGTATGTGAAGACCGCCCTGGCCAAGGGCCTGGATGTCGATGATTTCGCTCCCCGTCTGTCCTTCTTCTGGGCCGTGGGCATGAACTTCTATCTGGAGATCGCCAAGATGCGGGCGGCGCGCCTGCTCTGGTGCCGGATCATGAAGGGCTTTGACGCCAAGAACCCCAAGAGCCTGATGCTGCGCACGCACAGCCAGACCTCGGGCTGGTCGCTGACCGAGCAAGACCCCTACAACAACGTCGTGCGCACCACCATCGAGGCCATGGCCGCGGTCTTCGGCGGCACGCAAAGCCTGCACACCAACTCGCTGGACGAGGCGATTGCCCTGCCCACCGAGTTCAGCGCCCGCATTGCCCGCAACACCCAGCTCATCATCCAGGAAGAGACTCACATCACCAGCGTGATCGACCCCTGGGCCGGCAGCTACATGATGGAGTCTTTGACCCAGGACATGGCCGACAAGGCCTGGGCCATCATCGAAGAAGTCGAGGCCATGGGCGGCATGACCAAGGCCGTGGACAGCGGCTGGGCCAAGCTCAAGATCGAGGCCAGCGCGGCCGAGAAGCAGGCAGCCATCGACTCGGGCCGCGATGTCATCGTCGGCGTCAACAAATACAAACTGGCCAAGGAAGACAAGATCGAGATCCTTGATGTCGACAACGTCCGTGTGCGTGACGGCCAGATTGAGCGGCTCAAGTCCATCAAGGCCAGCCGCGACAGCGCCGCCGTTCAGGCCGCGCTCAATGCCCTGACCGAAGCCGCCAAGTCTGGCCAGGGCAATTTGCTGGACCTGAGCATTCAGGCCGTGCGCCTGCGCGCCACGGTCGGCGAGATCAGCGATGCCCTTGAGGCGGTCTACGGCCGTCACCGCGCCGACACGCAAAAAGTCACCGGCGTCTATGCCGCGGCGTATGACTCGGCCGAAGGCTGGGCCAAGCTGCAAGACGAGATCAAGGCTTTTGCCGATGAACACGGCCGCCGCCCGCGGGTGATGGTGGCCAAGCTGGGCCAGGACGGCCACGACCGCGGCGCCAAGGTGGTGGCCACGGCCTATGCCGACCTGGGCTTCGATGTGGACATCGGCCCGCTGTTCCAGACCCCCGAAGAATGCGCCCGCCAGGCGATTGAAAACGATGTGCACGCGGTCGGCATCTCGACCCTGGCCGCCGGTCACAAGACCCTGGTGCCGGCCATCATCGCCGCGTTGAAGGCGCAAGGAGCCGACGACATCATCGTCTTCGTCGGCGGCGTGATCCCGGCGCAGGATTACGACATGCTCTACGAGGCCGGCGTCAAGGGCATCTACGGCCCCGGCACCCCCATCCCGGCCAGCGCCAAGGATGTGCTGGAGCAGATCCGCCAGTCGCTGACGGCCGCTGCGGCGTG
>JAIXSD010000011.1 GCA_027484885.1 Rubrivivax sp. | reverse complement strand
TGCGTCTGCGCCAGCGCCTGCCGGCCGATGCCTCGGCTCAGAGCAAGCTGCGCAGCCTGTGCCGCTACTTCTACGAAGAGCTGGGTTTTGCCGGCAATGTCAACAATTACTACGAGCGCGACAACAGCTTCATCCACCAGGTGCTGGCCACGCGGCGCGGCATCCCCATCAGCTTGGCGGTGATCTTTCTGGAGCTGGCCACGCAACTCGGTCTGCGTGCGCAGGGTCTGGCCTTTCCCGGGCATTTCCTGGTGCGCATCAGCATGGGCAATGGCGAGCTCATCCTGGACCCGTTTACCGGCCAATCGCTGTCGCGCAGCCGGCTGGATGAAATGCTGCAGGCCTTCCGCGGCAGCACCGGCCTGCACGGTGAGGTCGACCTGCCGGTGGATTTGTTCCTGCAGCCCACCCCGCCACGCGACATCCTGGCCCGCATGCTGCGCAACTTGAAAGAGATTCACCGCGCCGCCCAGGATTGGACCCGCCTGCTGGCCGTGCAGCAGCGCCTGGTGGTCTTGCTGCCGCATTCGGCCCTGGAGCGACGGGATCGTGGCCTGGTGCTGGAGTCGCTCGGCCACTGGCCGGCCGCGGCGGAGGACCTCGAGGCTTATCTGGCCCAGGAGCCCAAGGCGCTGGACGGGCCCATGTTGCAGGAGCGGGTGGCGCGCCTGCGCGAGCGCGGCGGGCCGGCGCTGCATTGAGGGTGGGCGAAGAGTTTCGTGCCCGGCGCACGCCTTTAGAATCGGGGCCGCTGCGAGCGGGCTGTTGGGTTTGTGAATGACCGATGTCTGGCTTGCGTGGCACAGGCGTTTGCTGCCAGCTCGCATGAGGTGTGCATGAGGTACGAGGTGAACGTGGTCTTGGAGATGAATCGGTTTTGAAGCAGATCCCGCTTGCCATCGGCCCCGCGCCGATGTTCACCTTTGACAATTTCTTGCCCGGCGCCAACAGCGCGGCATTGGCCCATCTGCAATCGCTGCGCACCGGCTCGGTGGCGCCGCCGCCGGTCTTCCTCTGGGGTGTGCCCGGTTGCGGCAAGACCCATGTGCTGCGCGCCCTGGCCCATGCCTGGCAGGAGGCCGGCGCCCAGGTCGGCTGGTACGACGCCGACACGCCGCTGCCCTGGGAGCTGCCCAGCCAGCCCAGCCTTTTGCTGATGGACGATTGCGAGCGCTTCGATGCCGGCCAGCAGCATGCGGCCTTTGCCCTGTTTGTCGAGGCGGCCACCCATGGCCTGGCCGTGGTCGCCAGCGGCAGCGCGCCGCCGGTCGATCTGGATTTGCGCGAGGACCTGCGCACCCGCCTCGGCTGGGGCCCTACCTTTGCCTTGCAGCCGCTGAGCGAGCAGGAGATGCGCGCTGCCCTGCGCCGCGAGGCCGATCGGCGCGGCATCCTGCTGGCCGATGAGGTGATCGATTATTTGTTGACCCGCTTTGCCCGTGATCTCAAGCACCTGATGCGCTTGCTCGATCGTCTCGATGAATTTGCCCTGGCCGCCAAGCGCGCGGTCACGGTGCCCTTGCTGCGCCAGATGCTGGCCGATGAAGGAATGGCCGGATGAATGCGCCCGCCCCGCAAGCCCTGACCCTGTTCGACCTCGACGGCACCCTGATCCCGAACGATTCCGACCATGCCTTCGGCAGCTTCATGGTCCAGATCGGCTGGGCCGATGGTGCCGAATGGCAGGCCCGCAACGACGAGTTCTATGCCCAGTACCAGGCCGGCTGTCTGGATCTGAATGCCTACATCGAGTTCGCCACCTCGGTTTGGCGCCGCCGCCCGGCGGCCGAGGCCCTGGCTGCGCGCGAGCGCTTCATGGCCGAGGTGATGGCGCCTTTGATCGGTGACAATGCGCGGGCGCTGGTGCAGCGGCATGCCGAGGCCGGTGATCTGCTGGCCATCGTCACCGCCACCAACGAGTTCGTCACGGCGCCGATTGCTGCGGCTTTTGGCGTGCCGCACCTGATCGCCGTGCGCCTGGAGCGCGACGGGCAGGGCCAGTGCACCGGGCGGATCGACGGCGTGCCGTCCTTCCAGGCCGGCAAGATCGAGCGTGTCCAGCAATGGCTGGCGGGCTTGGGACGACAATGGCAGGACTTCGAGCGCGTGAACTTCTACAGCGACTCGATCAACGATTTGCCGCTTCTGGAGCTGGTCAGCCACCCGGTGGCCACCAACCCGACGCCGGCCCTGGCGGACATCGCGTCCGCCCGCGGCTGGCCCCAACTGAATCTGTTCGCATGATCAAAAAATTCATAGACAAGCTGCTGGGCAAGCCCTCCGCCGGCAAGGCCGCCAAGGCGCCGAAGGAAGCGAAGACCGGCCACGGCTCGCTGGGCAAGCGGGTCGAGGTGGGCGTCGAGGACCATGGCATCGACCCCAGTCTGCTGGACGAACGCGCGGTGCGCGTGGTCGAGACCCTGGCCAATGCGGGTTTCGAGGCTTATATCGTCGGCGGCGCGGTGCGCGACCTGCTGCTGGGCATGCGGCCCAAGGATTTCGATGTGGCGACCAATGCCACGCCCGAGCAGGTCAAGGGCTTGTTCCGCCGCGCCTTCATCATTGGCCGGCGTTTTCGCATCGTCCATGTGGTCTACGGCCGGGGTCGTGAGCATGAGGTGATCGAGGTGTCGACCTTCCGTGCCTTGCTGGGCCAGGAGTCGGCCGAGCAGGTCAGCGGCAACGAGAAAACCTCCAAGGCCGAGCTGGCCGGCAAAAGCCATGTGGTGGATGCCGAGGGCCGTGTGCTGCGCGACAACGTCTGGGGCCCGCAGATCGAGGATGCCGCCCGCCGCGACTTCACCGTCAACGCCCTTTACTACGACCCGCAGCGCCAGCTGGTGGTCGATTACCACGGCGGTCTGAACGATGCCAAGCAGCGCGTGCTGCGCATGATCGGCGACCCGGAAGCCCGCTACCGCGAAGACCCGGTGCGCATCATCCGCGCTGTGCGCTTTGCTGCCAAGCTGGGCTTCGAGTTGGAGTCCAAGACCCGCGCGCCCATCCAGGCCAGCGCGGCCTTGCTCAGCAATGTGCCGGTCTCGCGCATGTTCGACGAGATGATCAAGCTGCTGCAGACCGGCCACTCTTTGGCCAGCCTGGAGTCGCTGCGCAAGCTGGGGCTGGCGCGCGGGGTATTCCCGGTGCTGGATGCCATGCTGACCGAATCGGGCGAGCTGCCGGCTGGCATGCGCGGCGATTTTGTGCGCATGGCATTTGAGGACACCGATCTGCGCGTGCGCGAAGGCCGTGGTGTCTCGCCCAGCTTCATGCTGGCTTGCATGTTGTGGTTCGAGGTGCTGGAACGCTGGAAGCGCCTGCGCGAAGCCGGCGAGCCGGTGGTGCCGGCCCTGCAGCAGGCCATCGACACGGTCTTCGATGCCCGCATTGGCGACATCTCCGGCCGCGGCAAGCTGGCCACTGACATGCGCGAGATCTGGATGATGCAGCCGCGCTTCGAGCGCCGCAGCGGCAGCGGGGTCTACACCTTGATCGAGCAGCCGCGCTACCGCGCCGGCTTCGACTTCCTGCGCCTGCGCGCCGATGCCGGCGAGATCGAGCCGGCCCTGGCCGATTGGTGGGAAGACTTTGCCCTGGGCAGCGACGACGAGCGCGAAGCCCTGCTTGAAGACGTGCGCGAGCTGGAGAAGCAGCAGCGCCGCGCCGCCAAGACCCATCAGCTGCCGCGCAAGGAGGGCATTGGCCCGGTGGGCGCGCCCGACGATGTGGCCGAAGCCTTGTCCGAAGGCAAGGCGCCGGCCAAGAAGCGCCGTCGCCGCCGCAAGCCGGCCTCGCAGCGCGGAGGCGCTGAGGGCGGAGCAGCGCCATCGGGCGTCGAGGGCGGCTCGGGCGGTGAGGTCTGAGTCCTTGGCCTCAGCGGGTGTGCAGAGCTCAGCCGCTGAGGTTTTCGTCGGCCTGGGGGCCAATCTCGGAGACCTGGCGGCCACGCTGAACGCCGCGCTGGCTGAGTTGGCGGCTTTGCCGCAGACGCAGCTGCTGGCTGTGTCCAGCGCCTACCGCAGCGCGCCGGTGGAGGCGGGCGGGCCGGATTTCCTCAATGCCGTGGCTCGGCTGCAGACCGGGCTGGAGCCTTTGGAAATGCTCGATGCGCTGCAGGCCATCGAGCTGCGCCACGGCCGTGAGCGGCCTTTCGTCAATGCACCGCGTACTTTGGATCTGGATGTGCTCAGCCAGGGTGGCCTGAGCCTGGATCTGCCGCGTCTGCGCTTGCCGCACCCGCGCCTGCATCAGCGGGCATTTGTCTTGTGGCCTTTGATCGAGCTGGCGCCCGAACTGCGCTTGCCAGGCCTGCAGCGCTTGGATTCGTATCTGGCGGGCGTTCAGGATCAGGTCGTCGAATGCCTGGGCCCGATCCTGAACGACCAGAAAGGTCTCGCATGCTGAGCAGTGTGGCGGGCTGGCAGACGTTGGGCCTGCTGCTGCTGTCGAATCTCTTCATGACGGTGGCCTGGTACGGCCACCTCAAGAACATGGCGTCCAAGCCCTGGTGGATGGTGGCGCTACTGAGCTGGGGCATTGCCCTGTTCGAGTACCTGCTGCAGGTGCCAGCCAACCGCATCGGCTACGGCGCCGGCTTCAGCCTGGCCCAGCTCAAGATCACGCAGGAGGTGATAACTCTCGCGGTCTTCGTGCCGTTCTCGGTGATCTACATGGGCCAGCCCTTCAAGACCGATTTCATCTGGGCAGGGCTGTGTCTGATGGGCGCGGTTTATTTCATCTTCCGCGGCCCCTGATCGGGATGGCTTGATGGGCGGCTCAGCGGCTGCTGCTGCTGCTGCTTGGGTCCTGGCTGATTTCCTGTGCGGCCTCGACCTGGGTTTCGAAGTAGCGCTGGGCGCTGAAGGCGATCGTGGTCATCAGCGAAATGCCACCGAGGAACACACAAGCCACCACGCCGATCACGGCGCCCCAGCCGCTGGGGCGGCTGGCCCGGCCGCCGTTGTGCTGGGCATCCCATTTCTCATCCGAGCTCAGGCCGTAGACGATGCCGCAAATCATGGCATTGACCAGCATCAGGCCCAGCAGCGGCATCAGCACCCAGCTCAAGCGGTCATCCTGGCCCAGCAATTCCATGCGCTGCAGGCCGTAGAGGCCCAGCAAGGTCGGCCAGGGATGCAGCCAGGCCAGGCGGTCGCCGAAGCCGTAGAGGTAAAAGCGGTGCAGGCCCAGGCTGCCCAGCAAGAGGGCCAGCCAGGTGGCCAGGGTTTTGGATTTGTGGGTGCCGCTCGGGCTTGCGTCGGCCTGCTTCGACTCGCTCATTCCGGGCTCCCGCTGTCGCCCAGGCCGAGCTGGCGCTGCATCAGGCTGACATCCAGCCAGCGGCCGAATTTCCAGCCCGCGCTCTTCAGCACCCCAGTGTCCTGAAAGCCCAATGCGCGGTGCAGGCCGATGGAGCCTTGGTTCTCGGCATCGCCGATCACGGCCAGCATCTGGCGCGCGCCCAGCGCTTCGCAGCGGGCGATCAACTCGGCCAGCAGCAGGCGGCCGATGCCTTGGCCCTGGCTGTCCGGGTGCAGGTAGATCGAGTCCTCCAGGCAAAAGCGGTAGGCCATGCGCGGGCGGAAATAGTTGGCGTAGGCGTAGCCCAGGATTTGGCTTTCGCGCTCGGCCACCAGCCAGGGCAGGCCGCGGCTCAGCACCTCGGCGCGGCGGCGGCTGATTTCGGCTGCGTCGGGCACCTCGGTCTCAAACGTGCCGGTACCCTGCGTCACGGCATGGGCGTAAATGGCCTGAATGGCGTCGATGTCGGCGTCGGTGCTGGGGCGCAGCAGGGTTGCGCTGGCGGGATTCGTGTTTTTTTCTGTGCTCATATCTCTGTTGATCCTTGGCGCCGAGTTTATAATGCTGGGTTTTGGCCTTGGTCGAACTGGTTTGCTGGAGAGTGCGCTTGGGTGATGTCCATCACCGCGGGCGTTCGCGAAGGCGGTCGGTGCGGCGTATCTACAGGGCCAGTCACGGCAGAAGGTGTTCAGCAGCAAAGCTGGCAGCGCATTGTGCAGTGCATTCTTACGGGGTGTGCTCAAGGTGCGAGGCAAGGCTGGTGTTTGATGTAGCCCGAGGCCACCCCGATCTACTCGCCCTGAGTGTCTCCTGGTGCGATGGATGCAATAGATTCATAGGAAACATCATGGTTGTTATTCGTCTGGCTCGCGGCGGCTCCAAGAAGCGCCCCTTCTACAACATCGTCGTGGCCAACAGCCGCCAGCGCCGTGACGGCCGCTTCATCGAGAAGGTTGGCTTCTACAACCCGGTCGCTTCGGGTGCTGCTGAGTCCCTGCGCGTTGCGCTGGACCGCGTCAGCTACTGGACCGGCGTGGGCGCCCAACTGTCGCCCACCGTCGAGCGTCTGGTGACCGAAGCCAAGAAGGCCGCGGTCTAAATGTCGAGAACGCCCGCCTCCGACTCGCGCGCTCCCGCCAGCACCGGCTCTGACGAGCTGGCCTGGCCCGAAGACGCGGTGGAAGTCGGGTGCATTCTGGACGCCTGGGGCGTCAAAGGCTGGTTCAAGGTGCAAGCCTATTCCAGCGATGCCCAGGCTTTGTTCTCCTCGCGGCGCTGGTTCCTCCGTGCGCCCGAGGGCAACGCGCCGGCGGTGGTCAAGGTCAACAAGCCTTTGCCCCGCCTGCTCAAGATTCTGTCGATCCGCGAACATGGCGAAGGCCTGGTGGCCAACGCCCAAGACTGCCCGGATCGCAATGCGGCCGAAGCCCTGCGCGGCGCCCGCATCTTCATCTCCCGCTCGGCCTTCCCGGCGGCGGACCCGGATGAGTATTACTGGGTCGACCTGATTGGCCTGTCGGTGGTCAACCGCCAGGGTGAGACCCTGGGCGAGGTGCTGGGCTTGATCGATGCCGGCCCGCACAGCGTGCTGCGCATTGCACCGCCCGGTTTGAGTGCGCCTATTAAGCCCGATCAAGAGCGCCTGCTTCCTTTCGTTTCCGCCTATGTGGACGATGTCGATCTGGAACAGCGCATCATCACGGTGGACTGGGGCCTGGACTACTGAGTCTGGGGCGGCGTGCCTTGATGCCTCAGCCGCCTGTTCTGCGCCAAGGTTCTCCTACCGGCCCCTGTCCTTGTTTGCGCACTTTTCCTCATGCGCTTTGACATTCTGACCCTGTTCCCCGAGCTCTTTGGCCCGCACATGAGCCAAGGTGTGACGCGGCGTGCGTTTGAGAGCCGCCAGGTCGATGTGCACTTGTGGCAGCTGCGCGATTTCGCGAGCGACAACTACCGCCGGGTTGACGACCGCCCGTTTGGTGGCGGCCCCGGCATGGTGATGCTGGCGGAGCCGCTCGAGCGCGCGCTCGCCGCGGCAAAGGCGGCGCGGGTGGGGGCGCTGGCGGATGGTGCCTCCGACACGCCGCCCGCCATCATCCATTTCAGCCCCACCGGCCGGCGCATGGACCAGGCCCTGGTGCAGGAGCTGGCGCGTGGGCCGGGTGCCGTGCTGCTGTGCGGCCGCTATGAAGGCATGGACCAGCGTTTTCTTGATCGCCATGTCACGCTGGAAATCAGTCTCGGCGATTTCGTGCTCTCAGGCGGTGAGTTGCCCGCCTTGGCCTTGCTCGATGCTGTCGCGCGATTGCAGGACGGCGTGCTGGGCGATGCCCAGTCGCATGTGCAGGACAGTTTTTCCGACGGCCTGCTCGATTGCCCGCACTACAGCCGCCCCGAAGTCCTGACGGGCTTGCCCGGCCAGACTGAAGACCTGCCGGTGCCGGCGGTGCTGATGTCCGGCCACCACGCCCAGATCGCGCGCTGGCGCCGTGAGCGCTCGCTCGAATTGACCCAGGGCCGCCGCCCCGATTTGATCCTGGCCGCGCGTGCGGCAGGCCGCCTGAGTAAGGCGGACGAGCGCTTTCTGGCCCAGCTTCCCGCCGAGAGCTGATCGCCGGCTCGCAAGGGCGCGGCGCGGCCCATTCGGCGATGTTTCAGCTGTCTCGGTGGGCTCAAGTAGGCGGGGCCTTGGTGATTTGCCTGCGAGCGGGCTATAATGGCAGGCTGTCCGATCCTCTGGCGGGTCGAACGAGGGCGTCGCTGTTGGCTTTGGCTTGCAGCAAGCTCCTCACCACAGCCATGAAGGCCGGGTCGCAAGACCTGTTTTCATCGGCGCTATTTCAGCAGTCTTGGTGCGTCGAGTGACGTGTCCGAGCATCGTCGCCGCCATGATCATTTGGAGAACCTCATGGACTTGATCCAAACCCTTGAGCAAGAAGAAATTGCTCGTCTGAACAAGACCTTCCCGTCGTACGCTCCTGGCGACACGGTGATCGTCAGCGTCAACGTCGTTGAAGGCACCCGCAAGCGCGTGCAGGCATTCGAAGGCGTCGTGATTGCCAAGCGCAACCGCGGCCTGAATTCCAGCTTCATCGTCCGCAAGATCTCGAACGGCGAAGGCGTGGAGCGTACGTTCCAGCTGTACAGCCCGCTGATCGCTTCGATCGAAGTGAAGCGTCGCGGTGATGTGCGCCGTGCCAAGCTGTACTACCTGCGCGATCGTTCGGGCAAGTCGGCTCGTATCAAGGAAAAGTTGGGCTGATCTGGCGCTTGCCAGGTTTCCCTGCGAGAAAGCCGCCTTCGGGCGGCTTTTTTTATGCCCCGAC
>JAIXSD010000033.1 GCA_027484885.1 Rubrivivax sp. | reverse complement strand
GCCTTGGGGAAGCCCCAGGCCAGGCCGTAGTCCACGCCCCACTGGGTGCGGTCGATGGTGGCTTCGAAGTCGCCGCCGCAGACTTCACGCTTGAGCATGGGGCTTTGGTAGCAGCCGAAATTGTTGGCCTTCAGGGTGACCGGGGCGGTCTTGCCCTTGAGGGTCAGTTCGCCGGCCACTTCGGTGACCTTGTCGCCGCTGAAGCTGAACTTGTCGCCCACGAACTTGGCGGTGGCGAACTTGCCGGCGTCAAAGATGTCTTCGCTTTGCAGGTGCTTGTCGAAGGCGGCCGAGCCGGTGTTGACGCTGGCCATTTGCAGGGTCAGCTCGACACGGCCGGTCTTGGCGGCGCGGTCCAGGGTGACCGTGCCTTCCTTCTTGTCGAAGCGGCCGCGGTTGGTGGACACGCCGAAGTGCGAGATCTCGAAGGTGGCGTAGGTGTGGGTCGGCTCGATGGCGTAGGTGGCCGATTCCGCTTGCGCGAAGCTGGAGGCGGCCAGGGCCAGGGCGGCGATCAGGGTCTTGTTCATCTCAGGGCTTCCTTGCTGGGTCAAAAAAAGTTTGGAAAAAAGGGACGGGGAAAATTTTTGGAGCAGGCCGTGCGCTGCGCGGGCTCAGAGCGCCGCCACGCCGCTGAACAACAGCTTGAACTTCACCTGCACTTCGTTGGCAACCATGGAGGTGTCGGCCCATTCGCCGTCACCGATCTTGAACTCCAGGCGCTTGAGCACAAAGCTGCCGTTCGCGGTGGTGATGCCGCCGGCCTGGCTCAGGCTGATGGGCACGCTCAGATCGCGGGTCTGGCCTTTCAGGCTCAGCTTGCCGCTGACTTCGAACTTGCCGCCGCCCAGGGCCTTGATGGCGCTGCTTTGGAAGCTGGCTTGCGGCAGGCGCTTGCTGTCGAACCAGGCGGCCTTGCCCAGCTCGGCGTCGAACTCGGGCGCGCCGATGCTGGCGCTGGTCAGGTCGATGGTGAAGGCGACGCGGCCGGCCTCGGGCTTCTTGGGGTCAAAGCTCAGCTGGGCGTCGAATTTCTTGAAGCGGCCTTCCACCGGCACGCCCATCTGGCGGCTGACGAAAGTGAGTTCGCTGCCTGCCGCCTGCAATTGCGGCGCGGCGGCGGGGGCCGGTGCGGCCGCAGCCGGCTTGGCGGCAGCGCTGGGTTTGGTTTGTGCCCAGGTGGCCGCGGGCAGGCCGGCCAGCAGGGCGCTCATCAGCATCAAACGGATCGGTTTCATCGCAAAGCCTTTCGCTTCGGTTTCGAAAAAAGGGTGGGCAGCGTGGGGTCGAGGGCCTCAGCGCCGCGCCGGCATCATGCGCAGCAGCAGGCCGTCGCGGTCCAGCAACTGGTGCTTGAGTGCCGCGGCAATGTGCATCAGCACCAGGCCGGCCATGGCAAAGGCCAGCAGCTTGTGGGCTTCTTTGAGGGTGTCGGCCAGGGCCTTGTCCACCGGCACAAAGTCAGGCAGGGGCAGCACGCCGAACCAGACGATGGGGAAGCCAGCCGCCGAGCTGTAGGCCCAGCCCGCCAGAGGCACGGCAAAGAACAGCACATAGAGCAGCAGATGGGTGGCGTGGGCCGCACGCGCTTGCCAGGCGGGCATGGGCGCATCGGCGGGCGGGCGGTGGCCCAGGCGCCAGAGCAGGCGCAGGGTGGACAGCAGCAGGATGCTCACGCCCGCCCATTTGTGCCAGCTGTAGAGCTTGATGCGGCTGGGCGAGAAGGGCAGGTCGGCCATGTACACGCCGAAGGCGAAGGTGGCGATGATCAGCAAGGCCAGCAGCCAGTGCAGGGCCATGGCCACCGGGCTGTAGCGCGGCACGGCGGCGCTGCGTGTGGGCTCGGGCGCGGACTCGGGAGCGGAGGCAGGGGCTGAAGCGGTCATGGCGGTCTGGCGCAGGGCGCCGGTGTGTCGCAATGTCGGCAGTGTGCGCCGCGGCCCCGGCCTGGCGGTTCATGGCGCTTGATGCCAGGGTTCAGGGAATTTGAATGGCCACCCGGGGCATTCTTCACCTTCACGGGGCGCACATGCGGGCGTCACGGGCGGGTCACGGTCGCCGGCACAAGATGACGGGGTGATAGATCGTCGTTCGCACCGTCCGTTTCCCGGGAGCCCTGCCATGGATATCGTCAGCAAGATCGAAGCCCTGTTTCAGCGCCGCGGCGCCCTGGTTTATACCGGACAGCGCCTGGAGCGGCGCGAGGCGGTCAGCGCACTCGAGCATGCCTTGCAATGCGCCCAGCTGGCCGAATGGGCCCATGCCGACAACGCCCTGGTGGCGGCCGCCTTTCTGCACGACCTGGGTCAGCTGATGGATGCGCCGGCCGAGGCCGAGCTGCAGGACGACCAGCACGAGACCCGCGCCCTGGTTTTTCTGGCCAGCGGTGGCTTTGCCGCCGATGTGCTGGAGCCCATCCGCCTGCATGTGCAGGCCAAGCGTTTTCTGGTCGGCAGCGACCCGGCCTATGCCGACAGCCTGTCGGCCGCCTCCTTGCATTCCCTGAGCTTGCAGGGCGGCCGCATGAATGCCGAAGAGCGCCTGCTCTTCCTGGCCCAACCGCAGGCGGCGCGGGCGCTGCAGCTGCGCCGCTGGGACGACCTGGCCAAGCACCCGGGCAAGCGCACGCCGCCGCTGGGCTACTACCTGGATCTGCTCGACGGCGTGCTGCAGGACGCGCGCCAGCCCAGCCGCGTGGCCCTGGCCTGAACGGCGCCTTGAGCTGACTGGGCGAAGCGTGTGACCCATGCACGCTTGCAAGGCCTGGGCCCGCCTCGGCATGGGCTAGCATCGCAGCATGATCGAACATCTCCGGGGCCGGCCTGCGGCCCTCTGCATCCTGGCCAGCCTGGTGCTTCTGAGCGGCTGCGCCAGCATGAGCGAGTCGCAATGCCGCCAGGCCGACTGGCAGGCGCGCGGCCTGGCCGATGGCCGCGAAGGCCGCAGCGCCCAGCGCATCGAAGACCATGTCGAGGCCTGCGGCAAGATCGGCATCAGCCCGGACAGCAAGGCCTGGACCGAGGGCTGGGAGCGCGGCATCCGCAGCTACTGCACCGCCAGCAATGGCTGGCGCGAGGGCCTGCGCAACCAGACCTACTGGGAAGGCTGCCGCGGCCAGGCGGGCGAGGACGAGTTCCTGCGCTACTACCAGATCGGCCAGCAGCTCTACGGCCTGCAGCAGCAGCTGCTGCGCAACGACGCCGAGCTGCAGCGCCTGGAGCGCATCCTGCGCGACGCCAAGAATGACGAGGAACGGGCGCGCCTGCGCGACCAGATGCGCCGCCTGGACATGGACCAGCTGCGCCTGCGCTCGCTGATCGCGGGCCTCAATTTGGCCGGGCCGCGTTGACCCGCTGATGCGCTTGTGCGGTGCCGGGGCATACTGGCCCGCGTTCTTCTTTCACCCTTCATGACACGAGCACTCTCGGCCGAACAGGCCAGCGTTCACGAAGAGCTGCTGCGCCTGCTGGCCCAGCAGGGCCGGCGCATGCCCTATCCGGTCGGTTTCAGCGCCGCCGTCATCGCCATCATGGCTTGGCAGGGCACCCAGCATTGGCTGGCGGTGCTGTGGCTGACCCTGGTGGTGGGCGTGCTGGCCCTGCGCTGGTGGGGGCTGGGCAAGCTGACCGTCTGGCGCCATCTGTCGCTGCGCCGGCGTCTGCGTGCCGCCACCGGCCTGAGCTTGCTCAACGGCCTGGTGTTCAGCGCCTCGCTGGCTTTTGTGCCCTATCTCGATGATTACCAGCGCATGGTGCAGACCATGCTCTTGCTCGGCCTGTGCGCGGGTTCGGTGGCCACCACCGCCGGCTCGGCGCCGGTGCTCTTGAGCTTTCTGCTGCCGGTCAGCCTCAGCAACAGCCTGTCCTGGTTGGGCTGGCATGCCGGCGGGCGCGAAAGCACCTGGCTGGAGGTGGCCCTGGGGGCGTTGATCCTCGGTTTCGCCTGGATTCTGGCCAGCCTCGGCCGCGATGCCTACCGTGTGTTCGTCGAATCGGTGCTGATCCGCCAGCAGCAGGCCCAGACCAACCAGCAGCTGCGCCTGGCCTTGCAAAAAGCCGAGCAGGCCATGGAGGCCAAGACCCGCTTTCTGGCCTCGGCCAGCCATGATTTGCGCCAGCCCATGCACACGCTGTCCCTGCTGGGCTCGGCCCTGGTGCGCCGGCCGCTGGATGCCGAGAGCGCCGAGATCGGCCGCCACATGAACCTGGCCCTGCAGTCCCTGGCCTCGCAGATGGACGGGCTGCTGGACATCTCCAAGCTCGATGCGCAGGTGGTGCCGGTGGCCAACCAGGTCTTCTGCCTGAGCAGCTGGCTGCGCCGTATTTGCCTGGAGATGCAGGCCACGGCCCAGGGCAAGGGTCTGAGCCTGGCGTTCGAGTGCCCGGATTCGGTGTTCGTGGAGAGCGATCCGCTGCTGCTGGAACGCGTGATGCGCAATCTGATCGACAACGCCATCAAGTACACCGAGCGTGGTGGTGTGCGGGTGCTCGTGACGCCCGAGTTCTGCGATGACGACGAGGATGAGGACGACGAGGACGAGCCCATGTGGACCATCCGCGTCATCGACACCGGCCGCGGCATCGCGCCCGCCGAACAGGCCCGCATCTTTGAAGAGTTCTACCAAATCGGCAACGCCGAGCGCGACCGCGCCAAGGGCCTGGGCCTGGGCCTGTCCATCGTCAGCCGCATGGTCGACCTGCTGGACCTGCCCTTGCAGCTGCAATCCGAGCTGGGCCAGGGCAGCACCTTCAGCCTGAGCATTGCCGGCGCTCAGGCCTCGGCCGCAGCGCTCGGCGATGGCGCTGCCGCCGAGGCTGGCGCCCTGCCGCGCTTGCCCCGCCTGCATGTGCTGGTGCTGGACGACGAAGCGCCGGTGCGCGAGGCCATGCGCGCCCTGCTCAGCAGCCACGGCTGCGAGGTCACCACCACCGGCAGCACCCGCGAAGCCTTGCTCAAGTGCATGGCACGCCGGCCCGACATCGTGCTGACCGATTTCCGCCTGCGCGATGGTGACGATGGCATCTCCGCCCTCCACACCTTGCGCAACGCCCTGCCGGGCCTGCCGGCGGTGCTGATCACCGGCGACACCGCGCCCGAGCGCTTGCGCGAAGCCCATGCCGCCGGCCTGGTGCTGCTGCACAAGCCGGTGCTGGAAGACCAGCTGATCGCCGCCATCCACCAGGCCTTGGTCGAGGCTGGCGGGCTCAGCCCCATCAGCCGGGTGCTGGCCGGCACGGCCTGAGGGCCGCACTTCGCGCCGTTACGGGGCGCGAATGGGCCTTTATTGCGGGCTTTCGGCGCTTTGCCCCGCCCGTAAGATGCCGGCAATTCGACCACCGCCTTGGCCGGGCCCTGCACCCGCATGTGGAATCCTCGCAGCCTGCGTTTGAAGACTCTGGGCATCCTGGGCCTGCTGCTGTGCGCGGTGGGCGCGCTCAGCTTTGCCGCCAGCGCCTGGATGCTGGACAGCAGCCTGGGCGAGTTCGAGCAGCGGGTGGCACAGGAGCGGGTGGCGCGGGTGGCCTCGGCCATCCAGCAGGACGTCAGCGCGCGTGTGCGCGTGGCCAGCGACTACGGTTTCTGGGACGATGCCGCCGCCTTCATGAGCGAGCCGGACGAGAAGTTCCTGACCGTCAACTTCACCGCAGAGTCGCTGCGCAATGCCCAGGTCAGCGCGGTCGCCTTCTTTGGCCTGGACGGCCATCTCCACGCCGGTGTGGAAATGCGCGAGGGCCGACGCGAAACCCTGGACGAGACCCGCCCCCTGGTGCAGCGCATGCGCGACCTGGTCATGGACCGGGCCCTGGCCGGCCGCAGCATCGGCGGTGACGCCAAACGCTGGGTCGACGGGCGCCCGCTGCTGATGGTCTTCAGCCCGGTGCGGCGCACCGAGCGCCTGTCGCCGCAGCTGGGCTGGCTGGTGATGGTGCAGGCCCTGGACGAGGCCAATCTGCGCGAGCTTTCGCAAACCACCGGGGCCAGCTTTCGCCTGCTGCCGGCGGAGGCGGGCGGTGCCGCACGGGCCGCCTCTGCCGCCCAGGTGAGCACCGCGGCGGCCCAGATCACCCAGCCCTTGCGCGATGCCCTGGGCGAAAGCGAGCTGCTGCTGCAGGTCGACCTGCCGCCGGCCCTGGAGCGGCAGCGCCAGACCGGCTTGCTGGTCCTGCTGCTGAACAGCTTTGTGCTGGTGCTGCTGGCCGGTGCGGCGGCCGTGCTCTTGCTGGACCGGCTGATCTTGCGCCGCCTCGCCGAGTTCGCGCGCCTGGCCCGGCGCCACCGCGGCGCGGGCCGTGCTGGTGCGGCGCGCGCCGCCGCCCAGCGCTGGCCGGTGCAGGGGCAGGATGAGCTGGACGAGCTGGCCCTGGCCCTGAACGGCATGGTGGGCAGCCTGGACCAGGCGCGTGCCGAGCTGGAGCGCGATGTGCGCACCGATGCCCTGACCGGCCTGGGCAACCGCCGTCAGCTCTACGAGCAGATCGACCAGCTGCTGGGCCAGAAGGCCCGCCACCGCGAGCTGACCCTGGCCCTGCTCTTGATCGACCTTGATGATTTCAAGCTGCTCAACGACTCGCTCGGCCACGAGCTGGGCAACCACCTGCTGGTGCAGACCGGGCAGACGCTGAAGCAGCTGGTGCGCGCCTCCGATGTGGTGACGCGTTTGGGCGGCGACGAGTTCGCCCTGATCTATGTGGCCGAGAAAGGCGAGCTGGGCGTGCTGAGCTTTGTGCGCCGGGTGCAGCAGGCCCTGGCCCAGCCGGTCAGCTACCAGGATATGGAGGTCACGGTCACAGGCTCCATCGGCATCGCCTACCTGCACGCCAAGCCCGGCCAGGCGATCAACAAGGACGATCTGCTGCGCAATGCCGAGCTGGCCATGTACGCCGCCAAGCGCGCCGGCAAGGGCCGTTACAGCCTCTTCAACGATGCCCTGCTCGGCGATGTGCAAGAGCGCATGCTGCTGGAGCAGCAGCTGCGCGAATGCCTGCGCCAGGATCAGCTCGAGGTCTGGTTTCAGCCCATCCTTGATGTGCGCACGGGCGAGGTGGCCATGTTCGAGGCGCTGGCGCGCTGGCCGCTGGACGGCGGCTACTGCTCACCGGCCCGCTTCATCCCGGTGGCCGAGGAGACCGGCCTGATCAATGAGCTGGGCGCCGCGGTGGCGCGCAAGGTGATTGCGGCCTTGCCCGCCTTGCTGTCCCTCGACGCCCGGCATGTGGTCAACGTCAACCTGTCGCCGCGCCAGCTGATGAGCCGGCATCTGGTCGAGCAGATGTGCAGCCTGGTCGATGGCGCAGGTCTGTCGCGCGACAGCATCCATTTCGAGCTGACCGAATCGGCCCTGGCCAGCAATGCCGACTTTGCCAAGCAACAGCTCGACGCCCTGGCCGCCGCGGGCTTCCACCTGCACCTCGATGATTTCGGCACCGGCTATTCCTCGCTGCACCGCCTGCAAAGCCTGCCCTTCTCAACCCTCAAGCTGGACCGTTCCTTCGTCGTCATGCTGGGCCAGGGCGATGCCCGCATCGCCCGCTCCATCATCTCCCTGGCCGAGCAGCTGGGCCTGCAGGTGATCGCCGAAGGCATCGAAACCCTCGAGCAGCAAGAGCGCCTGCTCGACCTCGGCTGCCACCTGATCCAGGGCTATCTGCACGCCAAGCCCATGCCGCTGCCGG
>JAIXSD010000046.1 GCA_027484885.1 Rubrivivax sp. | reverse complement strand
AGCTTGTCGATGATGACGAAGCTGATCCAGAACACCAGCACGCCGATCAGGGCGTAGAGGATGGAGCCCAGCACGATGCCGGGCTTGAGCCATTCGAAAGCGCTGTGGTCCATGTCTTGAATCTCCAGAGTGTGGGGCTGCGCATGCGCCCCGGTTTTACTTGTGGCCGCCGCCACCGCTGCTGTAACCGCCGTAAGAGCCACCTGAGGAGCCCCCGTAGGAGCCTCCGCCAGAGCTGAAACGGCCGCTGCCGCGGCGGCACTGCTGGTATTCGCTGCTGGCCTCGCCGTAGCTGTCTTTGTAGGCCTGGCAATCGTCGCTGCTGCAGGCGCGCAGCAGCAAGACCAGGATCAGCAGGATGAAAAAGGCGATGACGATCTTGCGCAAGAGGCCGCCGCCATCGCTGAGGCTGCTGGCATCGCGGCCCAGGGCCGCTGCGCGCTCGGGCGCCAGCTTGAAGGCGCGCGCCACCACGGCGGCGTCGAGCTTGCGTCCGAGGCTCCAGACCACTTCGTTCTCGGTCTGTTCGCGGCTGAGCAGCATCTGCCGAGCTTCGCCCTGGCCCTCGTAGTCGCTGACCAGGGTGCGTTGGTCACGGCTGACCTGCCAGTAAAACTCACCCAGCACATAGGTGACCTTGGCCTGATAGGTCCAGCGCTTCTTGTAGCTCTTGCCACCCCAATCGATGCGATCCCCGCGGCTGCTGACGGGCGCGCCGGTCAGGGGCCGCACGAGGCTCCAGCCCTCTTCGGTGTCGACCAAAAAGGCAAAGCCCTCAATCTTGTTGTAGAGCAGGTACTCGCGCCAGAAGGTCTGCTCGTCCTCGCTGCTCTCGGGCAGGTCGCAGCGCTCCTGGTAGCCCACCACCTGCCAGGTGATGGCTTGGCCGGTCTCGGTCTGCAGCATGCCGGTGCTGCCCAGGCGCAGCTGCGGCTCCATGCCGTTGTTCTGCGCGTAGTGTTCGAGATCGGCGCCGGCCCCCTGCGAGATGTCCACCACCGCATGGCATTGACCGCAGACGATGGAGCGGGTGCTGCTGAGGCTGGGCGTCAGGGCCGCGCCGCAGCTGGGGCATTCCAGGCTGCGCGATTTCAGGTCTTTGCTGCCGACGTCGTCGCGCAGGCCTTGCATGGCCATGGCGTCCAGGCGGATCGATCGGCCCAGCGACCAGATCGGCATTGCGCTGCTGGATGCGAGGCTGGGGCTGAAGTCCAGGCTGCCGACCTCATTGCCGGGGCCGCGCAGCTCGGCCACCAGGTACTGCCGATCTGGCCCCAGCTGGGGCGGGCGCGGCAGCTCACCCTGGGCCCCGCGCAGATGACATTGGGTGACGGCTGCCACCGTCCAGCGCTGGCCGGCAAGCTGCAAGCTTCGGTCAAGAATCAGTTCCTGTGCCTTGGGGGCAGCTTCAGACAGCGGCGCCTCGAAGGCCATGACATAACTGCCATTGTCCTCAGCCAGCCAGCCCGAGCGTGGGCCGGCGGCACCGCCGTCGAACAGCACATGCCATTCGTTCCAACTGCCCTCGGCATAGGCGATCTGCTGGCGGCCGACAACGGTGAAGGGGGCGCCGGCATAGCGGCCGCTGGCGCCGATCTGCAGCGGTGAATAGTCCTCGATCAGCTCGGCGCTGATGCCGATTCTGCGCAGGGCATCGCCCTCGCGCAGCAGACTGCTGCGGCAATAGCTGCACACGGCGCTGGCAGAGGCCGCCGAAGCGAACTCCACCGTGGCACCGCAGTTGGGGCAGGCCGCTTGCCAGCGGCGCTGGGCCCCGCCGGCGGGGGACGAACCGGAGGAAAGCGTGGTGTCAGATGCCAAGGCGCGCGCTGTTTCCTCAGCCCAGTTTCTTGAGCAGGTCGGCCTTCTTGGCGGCGAACTCTTCGTCGGTCAGGATGCCCTTGGTTTTTAAGTCGCCGAGTTTTTCCAAGAGCTGCATGATGTCCTCGGCGCTTTGCACCGCGGGTGCCGCAGCTGCCACCGCGGCCGCGGCCACGGGTGTCGCTGCAGCGGCCAGCCCGCTTTGCAGCTGCTGGGCCAAGACCTGGCCCATGGCCAGACCGGCACCCAGGCCCATGGCGTCGCCCGCCACACCGCCGCCACCGCCTTGGCCCACGCCTTCGGCCAGTTTGGGGATGGCTTGCGCGGTCTGGTACTGCATGAACTGGCCCATGTTCTGGCCGATCATGCCCATGCCGATCTTCTGGTCGAGGATCTTCTGCAGCTCCTCCGGCAGGGAGACGTTTTGCAGCGTCACGCCTTCCAGCTTCAGGCCGATCTTTTCAAACTCGGCCGCGGTGGCGGTTTGCAGCTGGCGCGCGAACTCGATCTGGTTGGCGGCCAGATCCAGGAAGGGGATGCCGCTCTGGGCCACGGCATCGCTGATGTGTTGCAGCATCAGGCCGCGCAGCTGGCCGTCCAGATCCTGCACGGTGTAACGCTCGCGCGTGCCGGAAATCTCGGTGTGGAAGAGCTTGGCATCGGCCACGCGGTAGACGAAGTTGCCGAAGGCGCGCAGGCGCACGGCACCAAAGTCCTTGTCGCGGATGGTCACCGGCTGCTGGGTGCCCCAGCGCTGGTCCACCTGCTGGCGGGTGCTGAAGAAGTAGACGTCACTCTTGAAGGGCGACTCGAAGAGCTTGTCCCAGTTCTTCAGGTAGGTCAGCACCGGCAGGGTCTGGGTGTTCAGCGTGTGCGTGCCGGGGCCGAACACGTCAGCGACCTTGCCCTCGTTGACGAACACGGCCAGCTGCGACTCGCGCACCGTCAGCGAGGCGCCGTACTGGATTTCCATATCGGCCATGGGGAAGCGCCAGGCCAGCGTGCCGTCTCCATCCTCGGTCCACTGGAGGATGTCTATGAACTGCTTCTTGATGAAATCCATCAGGCCCATGGCCACGTCTCCTTGTTGTCACTCCGTCCACATGCCGCCGGTACCTGTTGATGAGGGGGATCACGAACAAGCATCGAAGCCCATACTTCGACCCGAACCGACAGCGCTTGGCGGGCAGTATGCGACAAAGTACCAAAGCTGCCGGTCGACAGCCCGGGTCAAATTCACCGTCGCTCCCCAAGCTGGATGTGATACCTCTGACCGCCGATGACACAATTCGCGCCATGACAGCCAGCCCCGCCCGCGTCCGCATCCAGACGGAAGATTTTGACTTGAGCCAGGAAGCCGCCGCCTTGCGCGCGGGCGATGGTCGCACAGGTGCCGTGGTCAGTTTTTTGGGCACGGTGCGCGATGTGGGCGGCGATTCGCCCGCCATCGAGGCGATGGAGCTGGAGCATTACCCCGGCATGACCGAGGCCAGCATCGAAGCCATGATCGACGCCGCCCTGCAGCGCTTTGACATCCACGGCGCACGCGTCATCCACCGGGTCGGCCGCCTGGCCGCGCTGGACCAGATCGTGCTGGTGCTGGTGACATCGCGCCACCGCGGCCAGGCTTTTCAGGCTTGCGAATTCTTGATGGATTACCTCAAGACCCAGGCACCGTTCTGGAAGAAGGAATACACGGCCGAGGGCGGCCAGTGGGTGGACGCCCGCGAGTCGGACGATGCGGCCCTGGCACGCTGGGGCATGGATGTGGCTGGCAATGCAGGAGCGGCCGCATGAGCGGCGCATCCTCGGTCTGGCTGGTCCAGGGGGCAGCCGTGGCAGGAGGTGCTGCTCTGGGCGCGCTCTGCCGCTGGATCGCCGGCGTTTATCTCAACAGCAGCTACGCCGGCTTCCCGCTCGGCACCTTGCTGGTCAATCTGGTCGGAGGCTTGCTCATCGGCATGGCGCTCGAATGGTTTGGTCGCACGCCGGATGAGCTGCTGCGCCTGCTGCTGGTCACCGGTTTTCTTGGCGGCTTGACCACCTTCTCGGCTTTTTCGGGTGAATCGCTTGGCTTGCTGCAGCGGGGCGAGATGGGGATGGCTTTGCTGCACGCCACGGCCCATGTGCTGGGCTCGCTGGCGTGCGCGGCGCTGGGCATGAAGCTGATGCGGCTGTGGTTGGCACTTGGCGCCTGATGTTGCAAGCAGGGCGTGGTCGGCGATCGAGTTCATGAGTTGCTAACTCGACGGCGCCCCGTGCCAGCCGGGTGCCGGCTTATTGCTCAGTCATGCGGCGGCGCCGCGACGAGAGCCAGCCGAACAAGGCCAGCCCAGAGAACATCAGCGCCCAGCTCGAGGGCTCGGGCACGGCTGCCACCCGCAGGGTGATGTCGCTCGCGTTGTATTCAACGCTCAGCATCAAGCCCGGGCTGCCCAGCCATTGCACCTGGCTGAAGCTGCCCCCGCCGACCATTTGGCTGAAGCTCGCGATCTTGAAGCTGTCACCCACCTGAGGGGCGAAGCCGCCCAGGCTTTCCACCTTCAGCACGCCGCCGATGCGCAGGTCGCTGCTGATGCTGATCGCATCAAAGCTGCTCAAGCTGGCCAGATCGATGTCCAGCACCGAGGCGCTGCCCAGAGTCAGATCGCCGTCGATAGCCAGTCGGCCGACGGTGGACAAGGTTCCCGGTGCCATCTCACCCTGGTTCAGCAAGGCGTAGTTGAGGCCTGCCGTGCGGATGGCGCCGTCGCCCTGCAGTCGCCCTTGGTTGTTGAAGTTGGACTCCGATGAAGCCAGGTTCGCCCCAGCGGCAATGTGGGTGATGCCGGTGTTGTTCCAAGCGCTTCGCAGCAGGAAGGTGCCTGAGTTGATGTTGATCCGGCCGCTGTTGTTGAAGCCGTAAGCGTTGGTGGTGCCCAGGCCGTTGCGCTCGTAGGTGCCGGCGTTGTTGAAGCTGCCGTTGCCGTAGTAGCCGAGGGAGCGGCTGCCGGAGGGGCTCAGCGCACCGGCATCGACGAAGCTGGTACCGGCGGCGACGTTGATGCGGGCATCGGTGCCGGT
>JAIXSD010000140.1 GCA_027484885.1 Rubrivivax sp. | reverse complement strand
GGGTCGTTGCGCAGCTTCTCGGCCGGGCCGTGGACCGAGATGCGGCCGTTCTCCAGCACATAACCGTAATCGGCCACGGCCAGGGCGGCGGCGGCGAACTGCTCGACCAGCAGCATGGTCACGCCCTGCTCCTTGAGCCGGGCGATGATGCGAAACACCTCGTCCACCAGGATGGGCGCCAGGCCCATGGAGGGCTCATCGAGCAGCACCACCTCGGGGTTCAGCATGGTGGCCCGGGCCATGGCCAGCATCTGCTGTTCGCCGCCGGACAAGGTGCCGGCCAGCTGCTGGCGCCGCTCCTTCAGGCGCGGGAACAGCTCCATCGCACGCTCCAGGTCGGACTCGATGTCGCCGCGCGGGCGCGCGCCGGTGTAGCGAGGGAAGGCGCCCAGGCGCAGGTTGTCGCTGACCGACATGGTGGCAAAAACGCGCCGGCCTTCGGGTGAGTGGGCCAGGCCGCGCCGGGCGATGTGAAAGCTCTCCAGGCCATCGATGCGATCGCCGTTGAGGTGGATCTCGCCGCCAGTCGGCGCGATCATGCCGGAGACCGCGCGCATGGTCGTGGTTTTGCCGGCCCCGTTGGAGCCGATCAGGGACACGACCTGACCCTTGGGCACCTCCATGGAAATGCCATGCAGCACTTGCACCTTGCCGTAACCGGCGCTTAGGTTCTTGATGGTCAGCATCTGTTCTTCATCCTTTGTGCGTTGCCGCGGGTCCGCGAGGAGGCGCTGCGGGCTCAGGCCGCCTGGCCGCCCAGATAGGCCTCGATGACCTTCTCGTCCGCCTGCACCTGGGCGGGCAAGCCCTCGGCGATCTTCTGGCCGAAGTCCAGCACCGAGACCGTGTCGCACAAGCCCATCACCACATCCATATGGTGTTCGATCAGGATGACCGTGACGCCGTGCTCGCGGATCTTGCGGATGATGGCGATCAGTTCGGTGATGTCGGGCGCGGTCAGGCCGGCCGCGGGCTCATCGAGCAAAAGCAGCTGCGGATCGAGGGCCAAAGCCCGGGCAATCTCCAGCAAGCGCTGCTTGCCGTAGGGGAGATTGCGCGCCTCCTCGCCAGCCAGATCGGCCAGGCCGACAAAGCGCAGCAGGCCGATGGCCCGCGCGGTGGTCTCGCGGCTTTCGCGCACATAACGCGGCAGATGCAGGGCCACATCGAGCAAGTTGCTGCGATAGCTGTGGTGCAGACCGACCAGCACGTTCTGAAGGGCCGTCATTTCGCCGAAGAGCTGCACATTCTGGAAGGTGCGGGCGATGCCCGAGAGCGCGATGTCGGACGAGGTGCGACCGGCCAGCGAGCGACCAGCAAAGTTCACCGAGCCGGCCGTGGGCGTGTAGATGCCGGTCAGCACATTCATCATGGTGCTCTTGCCCGAGCCGTTCGGGCCGATCAAGCCGTGGATGCTGCCGCGCCGGATGTCCAGATCGACCAGGTTCAAGGCCTTGAGGCCACCGAACTGCATCAGCACCTGCTTGGCCTGCAAGAGGCTGCTGCCGCGCTCGGTCAGGCCGCCGGCCTGGCTCAGGGCGTCGGCCCCGGTGCCCTGCGGGTTGAGCTTGGCCGCGTCGTCGGCGTCGCTGGCGGCATGGCCGCGCAGGTTCAGCGCATTGCGGACAAAGCCGACGATGCCGTCCTGCAGGTAGTACACCACGAAGAGCGTGATCAGGCCGAAGACCGAAAGCCGCCAGTCGGTCATGGTCTGCAGCTTGAAGGACAGGCCGGCCAGGGCCACGCTGCCCAGCACGGGAATCAGCGCCGTCTGCACCGTGGCCTTGCCGCGCTTGAGCGCCACCCAGGACGAGGCTGCCACCACCAGGGCCAGCACGATGGAGACGATGCGAAACATCTCCAGATCGTCGAGCAGCTTGGGCAGCATGACGATGATGGCCGCGCCAAGCAAGGCACCGGTGCGGGTCTTGCGGCCGCCCATGATGATGGCCAACAGGAAGAGCACGGTCTGCTCGAAGTTGTAGGTGTTGGGCGAGATGTACTGCTCGGAATAGGCGTACAGCGCACCCGCCAGGCCGGCCAGGCCGGCGCTGATCACAAAGGCATAGACCTTGTAGCGGTAGACCGACACGCCCATGCAATCGGACGCGACCGGGCTGCCACGCAAGGCCTCGAAGGCCCGCCCCAGGTGCGAGCGCAGCACGCGGTGCACGAAGATCAGCGAGGCCAGCAGCAAAACCGCCACCACCCAGTAGTACTCGGTTTCATCGAGCTGATGGCCGAAGAGGCTGGGCTTGGTCAGGGTGATGCCCATTGGCCCTTCGGTCAGAAAGCTCATCTCGTTGATGAGGATCTGGATGATGGTGCCGAAGGCCAGGGTCACCATGGCGAGGTAGGGCCCGGTCACGCGCAGCGCTGGCAGGGCCAGCAAGGCGCCGAAGCCGGCCGTCACGGCAATGGCCGCCGGCAGCGTCACCCACAAGGGCGCAGCGAGCTTGAACACCAGCACACCGGCCGTGTAGGCACCGATGCCGAACAGGCCGGCATGGCCCAGGGACACCTGGCCGGTGTAGCCCACCACGATGTCCAGACCGAAAAGCACGATCGCGTAGATCATGATGGTCTCGACCAGGTGGATGTAGTACGGGTTGCCCGAGGCCAGCGGGAAGGCGGCCACGGCCGCAATGGCCAGGCCCGCAGCGATCAGGGTTTGGGG
>JAIXSD010000651.1 GCA_027484885.1 Rubrivivax sp. | reverse complement strand
GACAAGGAGGACGACAAGGAAAGCGCCACCATCGGCTTCTCCTTCGGCCCCTTCGGCATGAAGCTGGTGGTCAGCAAATTCGCCAGCAGCGACGATCTGGAGCGCGTGGCCCGCTACTACCGCGAGGCCCTGGCCGGCTACGGCCCGGTGCTGGACTGCAGCGCCGGCAGCCCCGCCGCCCTGGAAGCCAAGGCCCGCAAGAGCCGCGGCGAGAAGAAAGACCCGAACGGCTGCGGCGACGTCGGCGGCGACCGCGACGAGCGCGTCTACAAGGTCGGCACCGAGAAAAACTTCCGCCTGGTCTCGCTCAAACCCGTGGGCCGCGAGGTGCACTTCCAGCTGATGAAGATGGAACTGCGCGGGATCTGAGCCGCCGCGCGCCCGGCCTGAGGCTCACAACAAATGGATCTTCCTCGCCGCCGCCCGCAACTCCTCCCGGAAGTTGGGGTGGGCGATGTTGATCAGCTCCAGCGCGCGCTGCTTGGCCGATTTGCCGCGCAGCTGGGCGACGCCGAACTCGCTGACGACGTAGTTGATGTCGTTCTTGCTGGTGCTCATGTGCGTGCCCGGGGTCAGCGTGGGCACGATGCGGCTGATGCTGTCGTCCTTGGCGGTGGAGGGCAGCACGATGAAGGCCTTGCCGCCGCGTGAGCGGTTGGCGGCGCGCACAAAATCGCTCTGGCCGCCGGTGCCGGAGTAAGGCGTGGGCCCTAAGCTTTCCGAGCCGCACTGGCCGAGCAGGTCGATCTGCAGGGTGGCGTTGATGGCCACCAAGTTGTCGTTCTGGCCGGCCAGATAGGGGTCGTTGGTGAAGTCGACCGGGTGCATCTCCAGGCCCGGGTTGCGGTCCATGAAGCGGTAAAGCTTTTGCGAGCCGAGCGCGAAGGTGGCGACCATCTTGCCGGGCAGGTAGTTCTTGCGCCGGTTGGTGACGGCGCCGCTCTCGACCAGGCTCATGATGCCGTCGCCAATCATCTCGGTGTGCACGCCCAGGTCGCGCTTGGCGCTGAGCTGCATGACCACCGCGTCGGGAATGCCCCCGTAGCCGATCTGCAGGGTCGAGCCGTCTTCAATCATGTCGGCCACATACTTGCCAATCGCCTCCTGCACCGGGCCGATCTTGGGCAGGCCCACCTCGGCCACCGGCTCGCTGCTCTCGATCAGGCCGCTGACCTGGGAGATGTGCACGGTGCAGGCGCCGTTGGCAAAGGGCACGTTGGGGTTGACCTCAAGGATCACCGCGCGCGCCTTCTTGACCGCGGCCATGGTGTAGTCAGCCCCCAGGCTCAGCGAAAAATAGCCGTGTGCATCCATGGGCGAGGCCATGGACACCACCACATCGGCGGGGATCTGGCCGCGCTCGATCAGCGCCGGCATCTCGGAGAAATAGCTGGGGATGAAATCCACCCAGCCCTCCTTGCCGCCGGCCCGCGAGGCGGCGCCGTAAAAGAAGGCCACATGGCGCACATGCTCGACCGTCTCGGGGTCGAAGTAGCCGTACTTGCGCACCGCCAGGATCTGGCCCAGCTTGATGTCGCGGAACTGGCGCCGCGCGGCCGAGAGTGCATGCAAAAGCGTCGGCGGCTCGCCCACGCCGGTGGGCACGATGATGAAGTCGCCATTGCGCAGCAGGCTCAGCGCGTCTTCGGCCGTGGGCAGCTTCTTGCGGAGGTAGAGGTCTTGAACGGTGGACATGGGCAGCCTTTCGCACCGGCCGGGCCGGGGGATGGGGTGGTTCCTGGCCCCATCCTAGGCCGCCCAGCTTGCGGCGCGCTTGCGGCGCCTCAAGCGCTGCAAAAGCGAATCAGCCGGCTTGCCCTGGGCGCTCAACGCCCGCCGAGGAAACGGTTCTCGCGCAGCGGCGATCGTTTCAGCGCCCAGGCCAAGCCGGCTTCACCCGGGGCGGCCAGGGGCTTGCTGCTGGAAGTGCTCTCGGGCGGGCAGCGGCCGTCGATGCGGTGGGCCAGGGCGGCGGCCAGCATGGCCTCGCGGCTGTCGCCCAACGGGCGGCTCAGGTCATCGGCCACCCGGCAGCCGGGCAGTCCGGCGGGGCCGCTGCCGCCCGGCTCAAAACCATCGGCATAGTCGCCGAAACCGGCCGCGTTGTTGCCGACGAACTCGATCGGAAAGTACGACATGCCGCAGTTGTCCTTGGCCGTGAAGCCGTAGGGCTTGCCACAGCTGCGCCCGCCGATCTGGATCACCTCGACGCCAATGCCGCGCAGGCCGTTGATGATGGACTCGCTGGCCGAGCAGGTGCCGGCCTGGGTCAGCACATACACGCGGGCCAGGTTCAGCGTGGGCAGGGGCTGCTCCAGCGTGCAGACCTTGCCGTCGTAGAGGCAAGACTCGGTGAAGAACGGGGTGCGCGCCGAGGGCGATTGGTTGTCGGCGCTGCGCCGGCTGTTGTAGCGGAGCTGCTCGAAGACCTTGTCCTGGCTGCGCTGGGGGCCGGCGATCATGTAGGCCAGCTCGCTGGCGATGTAGAGGTAGCCACCGCCGTTGTAGCGCAGGTCCAGCATCAAGTCGGCAATGCCTTGCTGCTTGAACTCGCGCACGGCGTCGATCAGTTGCGCCTCGGCGGGCGCGATATGGTCGTTGAACACCAGATGGCCGACACGCCGCCCATCGGCTGCGGTCAGCACCTGGCTCAGCAGCACCGGCTGCTTGGCCACCGCAGCACTGCTCAAGTAGGCCGACACCTCCATGCCACCGGCCCGGCTGAACAGGAAGCTGTGGCCGCGGCCGCCGGCTGTCGGATAGAGCGCCGCATTGAGGACATCGATGCCGCCCTGGTCCACGGCATCGGCATTGACGCCGTCCACCATCACCAGTCGGTCGCCGCGCTGCAAGCCCGCCTTGGCGGCCGGGCCGCCCGGCTCCACATAGGCGATGCGCAGGCCGCGCGGCGGCGTCTTGGAGGCCTGCGACCACTCCAGCCCATAGCCTTGCTCGACGCCGCCTTGCGCCAGGGCCTGCCACTCGGCGCTGGGGAATGTGAAGCTGAAGCGGTCACGCAGGGCGCCGCTGGCGGTGCGCTCGGGGGTGCGCAAGGCATGGAAGTAATCATCCAGCGCCTGCTCGACCGAGGGGCCGGTGTAGAGCGCGGCATTGACGCGCGGCACCTGCTCGCGCCAGAGATAGGCCTCGTCGACGTAGGAGCGAATCCACTGCTTCTCGAGGCTGAGGCTGCCGTTCTTCTTGCCGGCCTCGGCCAAAGGGTTGTCGGGCGCGCATCGCTGGGCCAGGGTGGTGCTGGCGGCCAGCACCTCGGTGTCGGGCTGGCTGGGGACTGAGGGGCTGACGGCCCCGCCTCCACCGCTGCCGCCATTGTTGTTGGCATACGCTGCGTCGCCGAAGACCGAGGTGCCAGGCCGTCCTCCGCCGCCACCGCAGGCCGTCAGCGCCAGGCTCAGGGAACTCAGGATCAGGGCCGCCATGGGGCGAGCGGCCCACAGCGGGCGCGCCACAGCGCCGGCTTGTGCAGTCGTCATTTCTTTTTTCCTCCAGAAGACACGGTCTGTGCCGCTTGGCTCGCTTGAACCCCGTCACCGCGGAGGGATGCCAAGGAACCCGCGCACTGTACCCGCGCCCGACGGCTCAGCGGCAGCGCAGATTCACCTTTGCCGGCACCCGGGCCGCGCGCGTCCATGAAGGTGCAGCCCTGCCGGACTGCAGCAGCCTCAAGGCCGCGCCGCCAGCACCGCGCTGTCCAGCCGTTCCAGGCTGCCCTCGATGCGGCTCAGGCGCGGGTAGCGCAGGCCGCCGCGGTAGTCGATCTTGACCTGGCGGAAACGGTCGCCCTCGCGCAACAACAACTCGATGGGTACGGCGCCGCCCTTGTTGGCGCTGATGGCGGCGGCCAGGCGTTCGCTCTTGTAGGCCTGGTTGTTGACGGCCACCACGGTGACGGCGCGACTCAGGCCCGCCTCGAACGCAGGGCTGCCCCAGAGCACGGCCTCGACCTTGCCGTCGCGCTTGAGATTGAGACCCAGGCTGTAGGCGAAGTCGTCGTTCTTCCACTCCGAATCGTCGGCGCGGGCGAATTCGCTGGGCGTCTCGGCCCAGCTCAGGCGCCAGCCGGCGCGGGCCAGGCCGTCCAGCGGTGCCTCAGGGCCCTTGTGGTCGAGGCGCTGGCGCAAGAAGGCAGCCCAGTCGCGCGGCTGCACGCGGTTCAGGGTGGCGACGATGTCCTCGAAGGTGTAGGTGAGCGGCGCGATGCGGCCGTCTTCCACGCCGAAGAACAGGCGGGCGAAATCATCAAGGCTGCGCGCGCCGCCGCTCTGCTCGCGGATCCAGGTGTCGGCGTCGAGCCAGATCAGGCCGCTCTCGGCGTAGTAGTCGGCACCGCGCTGCCAGCTGCCCCAGTCGTTGCCGCTGCGGCTCTTGGCCATGGCGGCCTCGTTGGTGGTGTCCTGCAGATTACGCCAGAGCCGGCCAGCGCGATGGCTGTAGGTGGCGGCAATCTCGGCCCAGGCGTCGCGCGCCTGCTCGGGGCTGACCAGGCCCGAACGCACCGCCAGCACCCGGCCCCAGTAATCGGTCTGGCCCTCGTAGAGCCAGAGCAGGCTGTCCTGCATGGGCACGTTGTACTGCGGCGTCCAGAGGTCGGCCGGGCGGCGGAACTTGCCGTTCCAGGAATGGGTGTACTCATGCGGCAGCAGGCTGCGGCTGCCCGCGCGCTTGCCCCAGTCCTTGAAATAGCCCAGGCCCACGCCGTTCTCGCTGCTCTCGTGGTGTTCCAGGCCGATGCCGCTCATGCGGCCGGAGATGGCGAGCAGAAAGTCGTAATGCTTGAAATGCCGGGAGGCGAACAGGCGGTCCGCCTGGACCACCAGGTTCTTGTGCGCCTGGATCTGCGCCTCGCTGGCCTGCAACTCGGCCGGGTCGTCGGCCATGAGGTTGAGCACCACGGGCTTGGGGTGGCCGGGCGGATCCAGCTCGATGCGGCGGGTGTGGGCGCCGGCGAACAGGGGCGAATCGGCCAAGGTCTCCAAGCTGACTGGCTTGAAACGCAGGCGCTGGCGGTTCGGCCCTTCTGCGCTCTGGCTCTCCACCCGCAGGGCGCTGGCCTGGGTCCATCCGGCAGGCAGGCTCACCTCGGCCTGCATCTGCAGGGCGCTGGCGTGGTGGCCGGCCGGGTAGAGCAGCATGCTGATCCACTGCAAATTCAGCATCTCGGGCGTCATCACCACCCGGCCGCCTTCGCGCTGCACCGGGCTCAGGAACTGGAAGGCCAGGTTCAGCTCGTTCACGCCGGCCGGCACTTCGACATGAAAGGCGAAGGGGTCCACCGTGTCGCGCAGCCAGGCCAGTTCCTGCGTGCCGGCCTGGATCTTGAGGCCGGCCAGGCGGTCCACCGTGCCGTAAGGGCCATGGGCGCCGGGCAAGTAACGCGGAAACAGAAGGGTCAGGCGACCGGCTTTCACCGGCAACTGCTGGCGCACCTGGAAGATGTGGCGGTCCAGATCGGTGGCGTCGACCTGGATGCGGATGGGGCCGAGGTAGGGCTTGTCCTCGGGCTG
>JAIXSD010000429.1 GCA_027484885.1 Rubrivivax sp. | reverse complement strand
CAGAGTTGAGAAGTGAAATTCAGCCGTCGTGGTGAAATTGGTAGACACGCTATCTTGAGGGGGTAGTGGCGAAAGCTGTGCGAGTTCGAGTCTCGCCGACGGCACCAAATGTTCGGTTAATATCCAAAGGTTGGAGCCTGCGGAATATTGGTCGTAGCGCCTCTGTTGCAAGGGTGTGAGCAAACGAAGTTTGTCGCATTTTTGCGGGGGACATGGCGGGCGCAGTCCGTGAGCGATACATTCGCTGGCGGCGCGCCCGTTGCTTTTGTCAAATCACTGCATAAAACTCGGCCGGGGCCTGGAGGCGTACGGCGGTTTTTCAAAGAGCGTCACCTATGAACTTGGATCAGTACCTCCCCGTCATCCTCTTCATCCTGGTCGGCGCGGGCGTCGGTGTGGCGCCTCAAGTGCTCGGCTTCCTGCTGGGCCCCAATCGGCCGGATCAGGCCAAAAACTCCCCTTACGAATGCGGCTTCGAGGCCTTTGAAGACGCGCGCATGAAATTCGATGTGCGCTATTACCTCGTGGCCATTTTGTTTATCTTGTTTGACCTGGAAATTGCTTTCCTGTTTCCCTGGGCGGTTTCGCTTCGTGAGATTGGCGCGGCAGGTTTCTGGTCGATGATGATTTTCCTGGGCATTCTGGTCGTGGGTTTTGCCTACGAATGGAAAAAGGGCGCCCTGGACTGGGAGTGATTGTTAGCCCCTCGCCCGGCGCGCTGCGCCGGTCGGTCCCCCGAGGGGACGCTCGTCCTTGACGGATGGGCATGGCGGGCCCGCTTGGCAGCAATGCTGGGTCAGGGTTCGGCGCTCGGCCTGCAAGGGCCTGAACGAATGAAAGCTTGCAATGGGTATTGAAGGCGTATTGAAAGAAGGCTTTGTCACCACTTCGGTCGACACGCTGATCAACTGGTCCAAGACCGGTTCCCTCTGGCCCATGACCTTCGGTCTGGCCTGCTGCGCGGTGGAAATGATGCACGCGGGCGCAGCCCGTTATGACATCGACCGCTTCGGCATGTTGTTCCGCCCCAGCCCGCGCCAGAGCGATCTGATGATCGTGGCCGGCACGCTGTGCAACAAGATGGCGCCGGCCCTGCGCAAGGTCTACGACCAGATGGCCGAGCCCCGCTGGGTGCTCTCCATGGGCTCCTGTGCCAACGGTGGTGGCTACTACCACTACAGCTATTCCGTTGTGCGCGGCTGCGATCGCATCGTGCCGGTCGATGTGTATGTGCCGGGCTGTCCCCCGACGGCCGAGGCCTTGCTGTACGGCATCCTGCAATTGCAGGCCAAGATTCGCCGTGAAAACACGATCGCGCGCTGAAGGATCAAGCACCGATGAGCAAACTTGACACCCTCAAGACCGCGCTGGAGGCCGCGCTCGGCGAGCGCATCCAGAGTCTGAAGACTGAATTTGGCGAAGTCACCCTGCAAGTGCGTGCGGCCGACTACCTCGGCGTTGCCAAGACCCTCCGTGATCACTCCGAACTGCGCTTCGAGCAGCTGATCGACCTCTGCGGCATCGACTACAGCAGCTACAAAGATGGCGCGTACGACGGCCCGCGTTATGCCGTGGCTTCGCACCTGCTGTCGGTCAACAAAAACTGGCGCCTGCGCCTCAAGGTGTACTGCCCGGATGACGATTTTCCGTCGGTGGCGGCCATCACCCCGATCTGGAACTCGGCCAACTGGTTCGAGCGCGAAGCTTTCGATCTGTACGGCATCATTTTTGATGGCCACGAAGACCTGCGCCGCATCCTGACCGATTACGGCTTCATCGGCCACCCGATGCGCAAGGATTTCCCGACCTCGGGTCATGTGGAAATGCGCTACGACGCCGAGCAAAAGCGCGTGGTCTACCAGCCGGTGACCATCGAGCCGCGTGAAATCACGCCGCGCATCATTCGCGAAGACAATTACGGTGGACTTTGATTCATGGCTGAAATCAAGAACTACACCCTGAATTTCGGTCCCCAGCATCCCGCCGCTCACGGCGTGTTGCGCCTGGTGCTGGAGTTGGATGGCGAAGTCATCCAGCGCGCCGATCCCCACATCGGCCTTCTGCACCGTGCCACCGAAAAGCTGGCTGAGAGCAAGACTTACATCCAGTCGTTGCCCTATATGGACCGTCTGGACTATGTGTCCATGATGGCCAACGAGCAGGCCTACTGCCTGGCGATCGAGAAGATGCTCGGCATTGAAGTGCCGGAACGCGCGCAATACATCCGCGTGATGTTCGCCGAGATCACCCGCCTGCTGAATCACCTGATGTGGTTGGGTGCGCACGGTCTCGATTGCGGCGCGATGAACGTGCTGATCTACGCTTTCCGTGAGCGTGAAGACCTGTTTGACATGTACGAGGCCGTGTCGGGCGCTCGCATGCACGCGGCCTACTTCCGCCCGGGCGGTGTCTACCGCGATCTGCCGGACACCATGCCGCAGTACCGCGTGTCCAAGATCAAGAATGCCAAGACCTTGGCCAAGATGAATGAGAACCGCAGCGGCTCGCTGCTGGACTTCATCGAGGACTTCTGCAAGCGCTTCCCCAAGAACGTCGACGACTACGAAACCCTGCTGACCGACAACCGCATCTGGAAGCAGCGGACGGTGGGCATCGGCGTGGTCTCGCCCGAGCGCGCACTGAACATGGGCTTCACCGGCCCGATGCTGCGCGGCTGCGGCATCCCCTGGGATCTGCGCAAGACCCAGCCTTACGACGCCTACGCCAAGCTCGACTTTGACATCCCGGTCGGCACCAACGGCGACACCTACGACCGCTACGTTGTGCGTGTCGAGGAAATGCGCCAGTCCAACCGCATCATTCAGCAATGCGTGAGTTGGCTGCGTGCCAACCCGGGCCCGGTCATTACCGACAATCACAAGGTGGCGCCGCCTTCGCGAGTGGACATGAAGTCGAACATGGAGGAGTTGATCCACCATTTCAAGCTGTTCACCGAAGGTTTCCGCGTGCCGGAAGGCGAAGCCTACGCGGCGGTCGAACACCCCAAGGGTGAGTTCGGCATCTACATCGTCAGCGATGGTGCCAACAAGCCTTACCGTTTGAAGATCCGTGCCCCGGGCTTTGCCCACTTGGCTGCGCTGGATGAGATGGCCCGTGGCCACATGCTGGCCGATGCGGTGGCCATCATCGGCACGATGGACATCGTGTTCGGCGAAATCGATCGTTGAGTGATGAGCAGAACGATGACAACGAACAACGAAACCTATGTGCTGAGCGAGGCCACGGCGGCCCGCTTTGCACGTGAAGTGGCCAAGTACCCGGCGGATCAAAAGCAATCGGCCGTGATGGCCTGCCTGTCCATCGTGCAGCAGGAAATCGGCTATGTGTCGCGCGCCAGCGAAGACGCGATTGCCGCCTATCTGGGCATGCCGCCGATCGCCGTCTACGAAGTGACGACCTTCTACAACATGTACAACCAGCGCAAGCTGGGTCAGTTCAAGTTGAATGTCTGCACCAACCTGCCTTGCCAGCTGCGCGACGGCCAGAAGGCGCTCAAGCACCTCTGCGAGAAGCTGGGTGTGGAAGAGGGCGGCACCACGGCCGACGGCCTGTTCACCGTGCAAAAGAGCGAGTGCCTGGGTGCCTGCGCGGATTCGCCGGTCATGCTGGTCAATGATCGCCAGATGTGCAGCTTCATGAGCAACCAGCGCCTCGATGAGCTGGTGGACGTGCTCAAGGCCCATGCAGCGGCCGAAGCTGCTGCGGCCAAGAACTGAGGAACGGGAAGAAGCATGCTGGATCTATCCAAGTTTCAGAGTCAGGGCGTCGAGACCTGTTTCCATGACCGCCACATCGGCGCGCAGATTTACGCAGGTCTGGATGGCAAGAACTGGGGCCTGAAGGACTACGTGGCACGTGGTGGTTATGCCGCGCTGCGCAAGATCCTGAAAGGTGAGGGTGCTCCGGAAGGCACGCCGCTGACCCAGGATCAGGTCATCGCCGAGGTCAAGGCCTCGGGCCTGCGTGGCCGTGGCGGCGCTGGTTTCCCCACCGGCCTGAAGTGGAGCTTCATGCCGCGCCAGTTCCCGGGTGCCAAATACCTGGTCTGCAATTCGGACGAGGGCGAGCCGGGCACCTGCAAGGACCGCGACATCCTGATGTTCAACCCGCACATCGTGATCGAGGGCATGGCCATCGCCGCCTTCGCCATGGGTATCAAGACGGGCTACAACTACATCCACGGCGAGATCTTCGAGGTCTACGAGCGCTTCGAAGCCGCCCTGGAAGAAGCCCGCGCCGCCGGTTTCCTGGGTGACAACATCCTGGGCTCCGACTTCAGCTTCCAGCTGCATGCATTCCACGGTTTCGGCGCCTACATCTGCGGCGAAGAAACCGCGCTGCTCGAATCGCTGGAAGGCAAGAAGGGCCAGCCGCGTTTCAAGCCGCCGTTCCCGGCCAGCTTCGGCCTCTACGGCCGCCCGACCACCATCAACAACACCGAGACCTTTGCGGCCGTTCCCTGGATCATCCGAAACGGTGGTCAGCCCTATCTGGAAATCGGCAAGCCCAACAACGGCGGCACCAAGATCTTCTCGGTTTCGGGTGATGTGGAGCGCCCGGGCAATTACGAGATCCCGCTGGGCACGCCGTTCTCCAAGCTGCTGGAACTGGCCGGTGGTGTGCGCAAGGGTCGCACGCTCAAGGCGGTGATTCCTGGCGGATCGTCCTCGCCGGTGCTGACCGCCGAGGTCATGATGAACTGCACCATGGACTATGACTCCATCGCCAAGGCCGGCTCCATGCTGGGTTCGGGCGCGGTCATCGTCATGGACGACAGCCGTTGCATGGTCAAGAGCCTGCTGCGCCTGTCCTACTTCTACGCCCACGAGTCTTGCGGTCAGTGCACGCCTTGCCGCGAAGGCACGGGCTGGATGCACCGTGTGGTGGAGCGCATCGCCAATGGCCAGGGCAAGCCCGAGGACATCGATCTGCTGAACTCAGTGGCCGACAACATCCAGGGTCGCACGATTTGCGCGCTGGGCGATGCGGCGGCCATGCCGGTGCGCGCCATGATCAAGAACTTCAAACACGAGTTCGTTCATCTGATCGAACACAAAACGGCTCTGGTGCCGGCCTCGGTCTGAGGCAGGACAGGACACGACATGATTGAAATCGAACTCGACGGCCAGAAGGTAGAGGTCCAGGAAGGCAGCATGGTCATGCATGCTGCCGAAAAGGCCGGTACCTACATCCCGCATTTCTGCTATCACAAGAAGCTCTCCATCGCCGCCAACTGCCGCATGTGCCTGGTGGATGTGGAGAAGGCGCCCAAGCCCATGCCGGCCTGCGCCACGCCGGTGACCCAGGGCATGATCGTTCGCACCAAGAGCGAGAAGGCCGTGAAGGCGCAGCAGGGCGTGATGGAGTTCCTGCTGATCAACCACCCGCTGGATTGCCCCATCTGCGACCAGGGCGGCGAGTGCCAGCTGCAAGACCTGGCCGTGGGCTACGGTGGCAGCAAATCGCGCTACACCGAAGAAAAGCGCGTGGTCTTCCATAAGAACGTCGGCCCGCTGATTTCCATGCAGGAAATGAGCCGCTGCATCCATTGCACCCGCTGCGTTCGCTTCGGCCAAGAGATTGCCGGCGTGATGGAGCTGGGCATGGCCCACCGCGGCGAGCATGCCGAGATCCAGACCTTTGTCGGCCGCTCGGTGGACTCCGAGTTGTCGGGCAATATGATCGACATCTGCCCGGTCGGTGCCCTGACCAGCAAGCCCTTCCGCTACAGCGCCCGCACCTGGGAGCTGTCGCGTCGCAAGAGCGTCAGCCCGCATGATTCGACCGGCGCCAACCTGATCGTCCAGGTCAAGAACAACCAGGTGATGCGCGTCGTTCCTCTCGAGAACGAAGCCGTCAACGAATGCTGGATTGCCGACCGTGACCGCTTCTCCTACGAAGCGCTGAACAGCGACCAACGCATCAGCCAGCCCATGATCAAGCAGGGCGGTGCCTGGAAGACCGTGGACTGGACCACGGCGCTGGAATACGTGGCCAACGGCCTGAAGCTGGTCAAGGCCGAGCACGGCCCCGCCGCCATCGGTGCCCTGGGCTCGGCCCACAGCACCGTGGAAGAGCTGCACCTGCTGGCCAAGCTGGTGCGCGGTCTGGGCAGCCAGAACGTCGACCACCGCCTGCGCCACGCCGATTTCAGCAACACCGCCGAGGCCGGCAAGGCCCATTGGCT
>JAIXSD010000655.1 GCA_027484885.1 Rubrivivax sp. | reverse complement strand
TGAGTCGGGCCTGAAGTGGAAGCAGGATTTCTTTGTCGGTTACAGCCCCGAGCGCATCAACCCGGGCGACAAGGAACACACGCTGACCAAGATCCTGAAGATCGTTTCCGGCGACACGCCCGAGACGCTCAACAAGGTGGCCGAGCTGTACGAGAAGATCATCATCCCCGGCGTGCACCGCGCCTCCAGCATCAAGGCCGCCGAGGCGGCCAAGGTGATCGAGAACACCCAGCGCGACTTGAACATTGCGCTGATGAACGAGCTGGCCATCATCTTCGACAAGATTGGCATCGACACCTCCGAAGTGCTGGCCGCGGCCGGCACCAAGTGGAACTTCCTGAAGTTCAAGCCGGGCCTGGTCGGCGGCCATTGCATTGGCGTGGACCCCTATTACCTGACCCACAAGGCCGACATGCTGGGCTACCACCCGCAAGTGATCCTGGCTGGCCGTCGCATCAACGACAGCATGGGTAAGTTCATTGCCGAGCAGACCATCAAGCACATGATTGCTTCGGGCTCCTACATCAAGGGTGCCCGTGTCAACGTGCTGGGCCTGACCTTCAAGGAAGACTGCGGCGATCTGCGCAACTCCAAGGTTATCGACATCATCAACGAGCTGCGCACCTACGGTGTGGAAGTGTTCGTGACCGATGCCCAGGCCGAGGCTGAGGAAGCCATGCACGAGTACGGCGTGCGCCTGCTGCCCTTTGATGAGCTGCCGCGTGCCGACGCCGTGGTTGCGGCCGTGGCCCACAAGGAATACGCGAAGCTGAGCGTCGAAGACCTGGGCAAGAAGCTGGTCAAGGGCGGTGCCTTCATTGATGTGAAGGCCGCATTTGACCAAGGTGGCCTGGAGGCTGCCGGCTTCCGCGTCTGGCGCCTCTGATCGAGCGCCGAGATTGACCTCTGACCGCATGCGCGAGCGCCGGCCACTCGTTGTCCACCTGCTGTTCCGTTTCGACACCGGAGGGCTGGAGAACGGGGTGGTCAATCTGATCAACCACATGGACGCCAGCCGCTGGCGCCATGCGGTGGTGGCCATGACCGAGGTCACTGAGTTCCGGCGCCGCATCCAGCGCGAGGATGTGCAGTTTCTGGCCTTGAACAAGCCGCCAGGCCCAGGCATTTTGCAGTGGGGTGCGCTCTACCGCATGTGCCGTCAATTGCGGCCGGACATCGTCCACAGCCGCAATCTGGCCGCACTCGAGGGCCAGCTGCCGGCCTGGCTGGCCCGTGTGCCGGCGCGCATCCACGGTGAGCATGGCCGGGACATGGACGATGTCGACGGCCTCAACCGCCGCAACCGCCTGACCCGGCGCTTTTACAGCCCCTTTGTGCAGCGCTATGTGGCGCTGTCGCGCGACCTGGGTGGCTATCTGGAGCAGGCGGTCGGCATCGCGCCGCGGCGAATCCACCAGATCTACAACGGGGTGGACACCGACAAGTTCCATCCCCGAGGCGAGGCTGGGGCTGCGATTGAGGGCTGCCCCTTCCAGTCGGACCCGCATGTCCTGGTGGGCACGGTGGGGCGCATGCAGTCGGTCAAGGACCAGCTGACCCTGGCCCGCGCCTTTGTCTTGGCGCTGCAGCAGAAGCCGGGCTTGCGCGAGCGCCTGCGTCTGGTGATGGCGGGAGATGGCCCCCTGCGCGCCCAGGTGGCCCTGGTCCTGGCAGAAGCCGGCATGAGCGATCTGGCCTACCTGCCCGGTGAGCGGCGCGATGTGGCGCAGTGGATGCGCGGGCTGGATGTGTTTGCCCTGCCATCGCTGGCGGAGGGGGTGTCCAACACCATTCTGGAAGCCATGGCCAGCGGCCTGCCGGTGCTGGCCACCCGGGTCGGTGGCAATGCCGAGCTGGTGGATGAGGAAGCCACCGGCTTGCTGGTGCCTTCGGCAGATGCGCCCGCCATGGCCGGCGCCCTGATTCGTCTGGCCGAAGACCCGGCGCTGCGCGCGGCCTTGGGCCAGGCCGGGCGCCAGCGGGTGGAGCAGCGCTTCAGCTTGCGTGCCATGGTCGCAGCATATGATGCCCTGTACAGCCAGGCGCTGGGGTGGCCCACCCCCGATCTCGAACACGGTCTGCGGACCACACAGTAGAACAAGATATGTGCGGAATCACTGGAATCTTTGACACGCGCGCGGCCCGCGAGATCGATGCAGCGCGCCTGCATCGGATGAACGAGTCGCAGCACCACCGCGGCCCCGATGAAGGCAGCCTGCACACCGAGCCCGGCCTGGGCATGGGGCATCGCCGCCTGTCCATCATCGACATCTCCACCGGCCAGCAGCCGCTGTTCAATGAGGATGGTTCGGTGGTGGTGGTCTTCAATGGCGAGATCTACAACTACCAGTCGCTGATCCCCGAACTGCAGGCCCTGGGCCATGTCTTCCACACCAAGAGTGACACCGAGTGCATCGTCCATGCCTGGGAAGCCTGGGGAGAAGACTGCGTGCAGCGCTTCCGCGGCATGTTCGCCTTTGCGCTCTGGGATCGCAATAAGCAGACCTTCTTCATGGCCCGCGACCGCATGGGCGTGAAGCCCCTGTTCTACAGCGTGCTGGACGATGGCCAGCTGCTGTTCGGCTCGGAGCTGAAGTCCTTGCTGGCCCATGGCCAGATGCGCCGTGACATCGACCCGCTGGCGGTCGAAGAGTATTTCGCGCTCGGCTATGTGGCCGAGCCGCGCTGCATCTTCAAACAGGCTCGCAAGCTCGAACCCGGCTACAGCCTGTGCATCCGCCGCGGCCAGCCGATTCCCGAACCCAAGCAGTTCTGGGACGTGCGCTTCACGCTCGACCGCCAGATCGGCGTGGAAGAAGCCTGCCTGGAGCTGCAAGAGCGGCTCAAGGAATCCGTGCGCCTGCGCATGATTGCCGAGGTGCCCCTGGGCGCCTTCCTGTCTGGCGGCGTGGACTCGAGCGCCGTGGTGGCGACCATGGCCGGCATCAGCTCGGACCCGGTCAACACCTGCTCGATCGCGTTTGACGACCCGGCGTTCAACGAATCAGAGTTCGCCAAGCTGGTGGCCGATCGCTACCGCACCGAGCACAAGGTGGAAACGGTCAAGTCCGACGACTTTGACTTGCTCGACACCCTGGCGCGTCTCTACGATGAGCCTTATGCCGACAGCTCGGCCATCCCGACCTACCGGGTCTGCCAGCTGGCACGCAAGCATGTGACCGTGGCCCTGTCGGGGGATGGCGGTGACGAGACCTTCGGCGGCTACCGCCGCTACCGCATGCACCTGATGGAAGAGCGCATGCGCTCGATGATGCCGGCCGGCCTGCGCAAGCCGCTGTTCGGCACCCTGGGGCGCCTGTACCCCAAGGCCGACTGGGCGCCGCGCGTGTTCCGCGCCAAGACCACGTTTGAAGGCCTGTCGCGCAATGCGGTGGAGGCCTACTTCCATTCGGTCTCCATCCTGCGCGGCCCCATGCGCGAGCAGCTCTTCAGCCCGCAGTTCAAGGCCCATCTCAGCGGTTACGAGGCCCAGGAGGTGTTCGACCGCCATGCGGCCAAGGCCCAGACCGACGATCCTCTGGCCCTGATCCAGTACCTGGACACCAAGACCTATCTGGTCGGCGACATCAACACCAAGGTGGACCGTGCCAGCATGGCGCATTCGCTGGAAGTGCGTGAGCCGCTGATGGACCATGAGCTGGTCGAGTGGGTGGCCAGCCTGCCTTCGGACCTCAAGATTCGCGGCCAGGAAGGCAAATACCTGCTGAAGAAGTCCATGGAGCCGCTGCTGCCGGACGAGGTGCTGTACCGGCCCAAGATGGGGTTTGCCGTGCCGCTGGCGCGCTGGTTCCGCGGCCCGCTCAAGCAGCGGGTGCAGGATGCGGTGCTCGGCCCGCGCCTGGCCGTCACCGGCTGGTTCAACCGCGAGTACCTGCAACACCTGGTCGAGGCCCATCAAAGCGGCGCCCGCGACTACAGCGCGCCGCTGTGGACGCTGCTGATGTTCGAGGCCTTCCTGCGCCAGGTGGTGGATGAAGAATTGCCTTTGGCCGTGCACAGCAGGGACGGCGTTCCCGCCTGAGTGGGGCCAGCCTGCCCGGCTTCGGCCGATGGCGGGCCTACGTGGATTCCGGGGCGCTCGCGCCCCGGAGCTGCATCAAGATTTCGGAGACTTAGAGCAATGAAGATCAGCATTTTCGGATTGGGCTATGTGGGCGCGGTGTCGCTGGCCTGCTTGTCGCGGGACGGCCATGATGTGGTGGGCGTGGACATCGAGCCGGCCAAGCTGGACCTGATCAAGAACGGCAAGACGCCGGTGGTCGAGGAGGGCATGGTGGAGCTGATGGCGCAGGTCGCCGCCAGCGGCCATGTCAGCGTCACGACCGATGCGGTGCAGGCCGTGCTGGCCACCGAGATCTCGCTGGTCTGCGTGGGCACGCCCTCGGCGGCCAACGGCAGCCAGGACCAGGGCGCGGTGCTGCGCCTGGCCGAGCAGATCGGTGAAGCGCTCAAGCAAAAGAGCGAGCCGCATGTGGTGGTGTTCCGCTCGACCCTGGTGCC
>JAIXSD010000034.1 GCA_027484885.1 Rubrivivax sp. | reverse complement strand
GGTGCAAAAGGCCTTGGTCGATGGTGGCCGCCTGGGCCGCAAGGTCGGCAAGGGCTTTTACGCCGGCCCGCCCGCGCCGCCGCTGCCGCTCGAGCCCGTCAGCGCCGCGCTGCCGCCGCTCAGCCTGGTCGGGCGCGGCCCGCTGGTGGAGGCCTTGGCAGCCTGGTTCACGCATCGAGGTTTGAGTTTCAGCCGTGGTGAATCGGCCGACTGGGTGGGCTTGGTGCTGGGCGAGGTGCATTTGCACCTCAGCGATGGCCGCACGGCCGCCCAGATCGCCCATGAACGCCGCTACGGCGAGCTGGCGGTGATGGACTGGCCTGTGGCGCCCGATCGTGTGGACGGCCTGGCCGTGGCCTTTGGCCCGCGTTGTTCTTCCGAGGCCCGCGAAGCTGTGCGCCAGCTCTGGCATGCGCTGGGCTGGGAGCTGCTGGAGCTGCGCGATGTGCCGGGCCTGGCCGTGGCGCGCACCGTGGCCATGCTGGTCAATGAGGGCAGCGATGCCGTCTGGCAGGGGGTTTGCGACGAGCAAGGCGCCGATCTGGCGATGAAGCTGGGCGTCAACTACCCGGCCGGGCCCTTCGAGTGGCTGGCGCTGCTGGGGGCGGAGCGCGTGGTCGAGCTGCTCGATGCCCTGTTCACCGCCTACCGCAGCGAGCGCTATCGCGTCAGCCCCTTGTTGCAGCAACGCCGCTGGGCCTGATCGGGGGCCGCTTCAGCGGCCCAAAAACAAAGCCACCGCGCCGATTCGGCGGGGTGGCTTTTTTCATGGGCTCAGTGCGAGCTTCAGAGCAGCATGCGCAGATGGGCTTGGGCTTGCAGCAGCGGCGGCAGGCAATGCTCGACCATTTGGTCCATGCTCATGCGCGAGGCATGGACGCTGATGTTCATCGCCGCCACCACATCGCCGCGGTAGTTGCGCAGCGGCACGGCCACGGTGCGCAGGCCCAGCTCCAGCTCCTGGTCGATGCAGGCGTAGCCGAGGGCGCGGGCGCGGGCGATCTCGATGCGCAAGCGTTCCGGGTGGGTGATGGTGTGCGGGGTCAGCGGCGTCAGCTGCTGGCGAGCGATCCACTCGTCCACTTCTGCCTGCGGCAAGGCGGCCAGCATCACTCGGCCGTTGGCGGCGCAGTAGGCCGGCACACGCGCGCCGGGTTGCAGGGTCGGCGAGACCACACGGCCGGCGCTGGTGGCGGCGATGCAGATGACGTCGCCGCCGTCCAGCACGCCGGCCGAGCTGGCTTCCTTGAGCGCATAGGCCAGCTTGTGCAGCTCGGGCTCGACGATGCGCGGCAGGCGGGCCGAGTGCATATAGCTTTGCCCCAGTCGCAACACCTTGGGCGAGAGCGCGAACATCTTCCGGTCCTGGGTGACAAAACCCAGATGGGTCAGGGTCAGCAGGTAGCGCCGTGCGGCCGCGCGGGTCAGGCCGGTGCGGCCGGCCACTTCGCTGATGGTCAGGCGGGGGCGCTCTTGATCGAAGGCTTCGATCACGGCCAGGCCTTTTTCCAAACCGGCCACCAGATCCCGCTTGAGCGGGCCCTCGTTGGCGGGCTTGCTGTCGGACTTGGCAACAGCGGGCAGGGCACCCTTGTCGAGCGTTGGCTCGGTCAGAGCGGGGACCGCCAGGGCGGTCAGGTCTTCAAATGCGCGTGCAGCAGACATGGCGGTGTGTGTTGGGCGCCCTCAAGGCTCAGAGCGCGTTTCAGGATTCAAGACCATCAAATTCCACCCCGGTCGATTGCCGGGTTGATTCATCTCGCTGGCCGCCGAAGCGGCCGTGCCGGGCTCACACGCTGGCGCCCGCTCGCCCATCAGGCGGCGTTTCAGGCGCATTCCGGCATCCGGTGCAAGCACCCGGAGCTGGACATTAGAACAGCGAATGCTTCGCATTCACGTTTCAAATCAGGGCGATGAGTCTGGCGGAGATGATGCGGCCTGGCAGGGCCGGCTGGGGTGAAAGAAAAGAAAGACGAAAGCTGAAATTTTTGGCCTGAGCGAGCATTGCATCGGGTGTTGGGCCCCGGTCCTGTCCCCTCCGGGCAGGTTTCACGCGAGATGTCCGCTTGGTGAATTGAAGTCAGTATCCCATGCACTTCGGGCCATGCCAAAAGACATGTCCAGCCGTTTGTCGGATAGAAAAAAGCGCTGCAGGAGCAGCGCGTGTAAAGAAATGTTATTGCGTTCCAGGCGGCTTATTGGCAATTTTCCCTGGACCGAAAGATTTTTTCTTGCGTTTAAGTCGGCTCAGACCCGCTCGATCAGCACGGCGATGCCTTGGCCCACGCCGATGCACATGGTGCACAGGGCGTAGCGGCCGCCGCTGCGATACAGCTGATTCACCGCCGTGGTCAGCAGGCGTGCACCGCTGGCGCCCAGCGGGTGGCCCAGGGCGATGGCGCCGCCGTTTGGGTTGACGCGGGCGTCGTCGTCGGCCACGCCCAGCTGGCGCAGCACCGCCAGGCCTTGGGCGGCGAAGGCTTCGTTGAGCTCGATCACGTCGAGTTGGGCCAGGCTGATGCCGGTTTGCGCCAGCAGCTTTTGCGTGGCTGGCGCCGGGCCCATGCCCATGATGCGCGGCGCCACGCCGGCGGTGGCCATGCCCAGCACGCGGGCCCGAGGGGTCAGGCCATGGCGGGCGGCGGCCGCTTCGCTGGCCAGCAGCAAGGCGCAGGCGCCATCGTTGACGCCCGAGGCATTGCCGGCCGTCACCGTGCCGTCCGGGCGCACGATGGGCTTGAGCTTGGCCAGCGCTTCGAGGCTGGTGGCGCGCGGGTGCTCGTCCTGATCGACGGTCAAGGCATCGCCTTTCTTCTGGGCGATGTGGACCGGGGTGATCTCGGCCGCGAAAAAGCCGGCGGCCTGGGCGGCCACGGCTTTTTGCTGGCTGGCCAGGGCCATGCGGTCCTGGTCGGCCCGAGAGATGCCGAAGTCGCTGGCCACGTTTTCGGCGGTTTCGGGCATGGAATCGACACCGTACTGCGCCTTCATCAGCGGGTTGATGAAGCGCCAGCCAATGGTGGTGTCGTAGACGGCGTTGTTGCGCGAGAAGGCGCTTTCGGCCTTGGGCATCACAAAGGGCGCTCGGCTCATGCTCTCTACGCCGCCGGCCAGCATCAGCTCGGCCTCGCCGGCGCGGATGGCGCGTGCGGCCGTGCCGACGGCATCGAGGCCCGAGCCGCACAGGCGGTTCAGCGTCACCCCGGGCACGCCGATCGGCAGGCCGGCCAGCAGGGCCGACATGCGTGCGATGTTGCGGTTGTCTTCACCGGCCTGGTTGGCGCAGCCGTACAGCACGTCGCTGACCGCTTCCCAGTCCACGCCGGGGTTGCGCGCCATCAGGGCGCGCAGGGGGATGGCGCCCAGATCATCGGTGCGCACCGAGGACAGGCTGCCGCCGTAGCGGCCGAAGGGGGTGCGGATGGCGTCGCAGATGTAGGCGTGATTCATGGCCTGGTGTCTCCAGCAGCGTGGGTGAGAAGGAGTCGGTGAAAACTACCTGAGGGCTCGATTCAGCCTGTGCGGGTGGGCGTGGGCTGCCGATAGCTCTCAAGCAGGGTGTGATCGGGCGCGTCATCGGCCCGTTTGGAGTTTGGTTCTTAATTAGAACATTAGTTCTTCAAATGAACATTTCGGACTGGGCCGGCCGGGCTTTCTTGCGCGTGGGCGTGACAATTCGCACGCCGTTTCATGGGCGTGCGTCAGTGATGGGCAATACTGGCGCCAGGGCTCAAGTTTGGCGGCGCCGCGGCCGAAGCTGAGCCAGAGGGCGCCGTCAAAATGGCGTAGGAAGAAAATGAAGGACACCACTGCAGATCCTTTGATCGATGTCGGCCAGCTGAAGGTGGGGATGTTCATCCACCTGGATCTGGGCTGGATGTCGCATCCCTTTCCGCTCAGCAGTTTCAAGCTGAGTTCCGAAGATCAGTTGCTGATCCTGCGCCGCCTGGGTCTGCAGCAGGTGCGCTGGAGCCCGGGCAAGAGCGATCTGCAAACTGAGGCCGCGCCGCTGCCGCCCGAGCCGTTGGCTGAGCTGCCGAACGCGCTGTCGGCCGAAGACCTGGCCCGTGAGGCCCACCGCAAGGCGTTGGAAGCGCAGCGCGCCGCCCTGAATCTTTGTGAGCGTCAGTACGCTGAAGCCGCCGGTGCCTTCCGCGGTGTGATGGAGCTGGTGCCTACCGATCCGCGCTATGCGCGCGACCAAGCGACAGCCCTGACCGCCGCCCTGCTCGACAAGATGCTGGTCGAGGGCGACCTCAACATCCGCCTGCTCAACGAAGGCGCCGGTGACCGCGGTACGGCCCATGCCTTGAATGTCTCCATCATCTCCTTGCTGCTGGGTCGAGCTTTCGGCCTTGGACGCGAGGAAATGATGGACCTGGGCGTTGGCGCCCTGCTGCACGACATCGGCAAGACCGAGGTGCTGGCCCGCCTGCGCCACCGTGACGACAGCTTCACGGCGGCCGAGCTGAATGGCTACCAGTCGCATGTGGCCAAGGGTGTGGCCCTGGCCCAGGGCATGGGCCTGGCTGCCGGGCCCTTGCTCATCATTGCCCAGCACCATGAGAACGCCGATGGCAGCGGGTTCCCGCAACGCATCAACGTCGACCGCATGAGCGCAGGCTCGCGCATCGTTTCGCTGGTCAACCGCTTCGATGGCTTGTGCAACCCGCTGCTCGCATCCAAAGCCATGACGCCGCACGAGGGCCTGTCCCTGATGTTTGCGCAGGGTCGCAATCGTTTTGACGCGACCATGCTCAACGCCTTCATCCGCATGATGGGCGTCTACCCGCCGGGTTCGACGGTGCAGCTGACCGACGACCGCTTTGCCCTGGTGGTGGCGGTCAATTCTTCGCGGCCGCTCAAGCCCAAGGTCATGGTCCATGACCCCAAGGTGCCGCGTGAAGAGGCGCTGATCCTGAACCTGGAGCAGCATGCCGATCTGGGCATCCGCCGCAGCTTGAAGCCGCAGCACCTGCCGCGCGCCTCGCTGGATTACCTCAGCCCACGCACCCGTCTGGCTTACTTCTTCGAGCCGACGCTGGGCCCGGGCGCTGCGGAGTTGGCGGCGTGACCCTGGTCAGCCTGCCGCTGCCCTCACCAACGACCGCCACCCCCGCCCAGATCGCCCTGCTCGAGGGCATGCTGGAGGCCGCGTGGCTGGTCGATGGGAGCAGCCGCCGCATTCTTGCGGTGAATGCAGGCGCGGCCGCTTTGCTGGGCCTGAGTGCCGAGCAGTGGCAAGGGCAGGGCGTGGAGTCGCTGGCCAGCTCGCCCGAGGACGTCATGTTCTGGATGGAGGCCGCACAGGATCGCCAGGCCCATCTGCTGTCTGACACCGTGATGCGTCACGCCGATGGCCGCATGTTGTGGGTGACGCGGCGCATCAGCTTTGTCAGTGATGCGGCCATGCCGGGCGGCGGCTGCTGGCTGGTCAGCGTGCGCGACCAAACCCCCCAACGCCAGGCCGAGGAAGAGCGCGAGGCCCTGGTGGCTGAGCTTCAGGCCACGCTGGAATCCACGGCTGACGGCATTCTGGTGGTCGATCTGGCCGGGCGCATGCGCTCCTTCAACCGCCGGTTTGCCTCGCTCTGGGGCATTCCGCAAGACCTGCTGCGCGAGCGCAATGACGAAGCGGTGCAGACCTGGATGCGCCGCAGCGTGGTGGACGGCGCCGCCTATGTGGCGCGGCTTTCAGCCATCCAGGACGCCGCCCTGCTGCAGAGCAGCGATGTGATCACCTTGCTGGACGGCCGCGTGCTGGAGCGGGTGTCCCTGCCGCAGTTCAGCCGCGGTCGGCCGATCGGCCGGGTCTATTCCTTCCGTGATCTGAGCGAAAAGCTGGCGGCCAGCCAGCGCATCGAGGAGTTGGCCCATTCCGACATGCTGACCGGCCTGCCGAACCGCCGGGCCCTGGTCGAGCGCATCGACTACGCCCAGGCCATGGCCAAGCGCGAAAGCGCGCCCTTTGCGCTGCTCAATGTCGACCTGGACCGCTTCAAGCAGATCAACGACACCTTGGGGCACTCCTACGGTGACCGGGTGCTGCGCGAGGTGGCCGAACGACTCAAGGCCTGCTTGCGCGAGGTGGACATGGTGGCCCGGTTGGGCGCGGATGAGTTCGCCTTGCTCATCCATCAGGCCGATGCCCGCGGCGCCGAGAATGCAGCGCGCCGGGTCCAGGAGGCGATGGCGAGGCCCTTCTGCTTCGACACCCTGAGTTTCACGGTCACCTGCAGCACCGGCATCGCCCTGTTTCCGGGCGACGGTGCCACGGCCGATGAGTTGATGGGCAGCGCCGAACAGGCCATGCACTGGGTCAAAGAGAGTGGCCGTTCGGCGTTTCACTTCCACCAGCCGCGCAAGGATGTGGACCTGCTCTCGCGCATGCGCCTGGACCACGCCATGCGCCAGGCCCTGCAGGAGGGGCAGTTCCGCCTGCACTACCAGCCGCAAATCAATTTGGCCAGTGGTCAGGTGATTGGCGCCGAGGCGCTGATTCGCTGGCGCGACCCGCTGCGCGGCGAGATTTCGCCGGCCGAGTTCATCCCGGTTGCGGAAGAGAGCGGTTTCATCGTCGCCATCGGCGAATGGGTCTTGCATCAGGCCGTCGAGCAGGCAGCGCGCTGGCTGCGCCAGGGCTGGCGCATGCCGGTGGCGGTGAATGTGTCGGCGCTGCAGTTCCAGCAAAGCCAGTTTGCCGACACCGTGGCTCACGCCTTGCGAGCCTCGGGCCTGCCGCCGGG
>JAIXSD010000518.1 GCA_027484885.1 Rubrivivax sp. | reverse complement strand
GGCTCGCGGGGCCGCCCGGGCCTGGAGACGGCGCCGGCCAATCTGGCCGGCGTGCGGCAAATGATCCGCGCCCTGCGCCAAGGCCACACCATCGGCCTGCTGCCCGACCAGGTGCCGCCTGAAGGGCTGGGGGTCTGGGCACCGTTCTTCGGCCACCCGGCCTACACCATGACCCTGGCCAGCCGCCTGCTGCAGCAGACCGGCGCGCGCGCCCTCTTGATTTGGGGCGAGCGTCTAGAGAAAGGCCAGGGTTTCGTGGTGCATGTGCGACCCGGCCCCGAGATCGGCCGCGAAATGCCGCCAGAATCGGCCGCCCTGCACATCAATCAATCCATGGAATCGCTGATTCTTCAAGCTCCCAGCCAGTACCTCTGGGGCTACCACCGCTACAAGCAGCCACGCGGACTGGACATCGGCGCGGCACCGGCCGCCGCCTCTGCGGCGCCGACGAACGAGGCGGAGCGCTGAATGCCGTCCATCTGGGGTGCCAAGTTCCTGATCGGCCTGCTCTGGCTGCTGCACTTCTTGCCGCTGTCTGTGCTGGCCGCCCTGGGCCGTGGCCTGGGGGGCTTGCTGTGGTGGGCGGCGCGTTCGCGCCGGCGCATCGCCTTGCGCAATATCGAGCTCTGTTTTCCCGAGCTGAGCGTCGCGCAGCGCCAGGCCCTGGCGCGCGAGCATTTCGGCTGGATGGGCCGCAGCGTGCTGGAGCGCGGCCTGCTCTGGTTCGCCTCGGCCGAGCGCCTGCAGCGCCTGATGACGATCAAAGGCGACATCCAGCTGGCCCAGCGCGCCGAAACCCCGGTGATGTGGCTGCTGCCGCATTTCGCCGGCCTGGAGTGGGCCGCACCGGCCCTGATGCTGAACCAGACCTGCCCCGGCGTGGATGTCTATTCACGCCAGAGCAACCCGGTGTTTGACGCCCAGCTGCTGGCCGGGCGCGCCCGCTTTGGCAAGACGGCGTTTGTGGATCGCCATGACGGCATCCGCCCGGTGCTGCGCCTGATCCGCGAGGGCTATGCCTTCTTGAACGCGCCCGATATGGACTTCGGCGCCAAGGACTCGGCCTTCATCCCCTTCTTCGGCGTGCCGGCCTGCACCCTGTTGGCGCCGGCCAAGATCGCGCGCAGCATGGGCATGACGGTGCAGCCCCTGGTGGTGACCATGAAGCCGGGCGGCCAGGGCTACCTGATCGAGGCCTTCGAAGCGCCGGCCGGCTACCCCAGCGGCGATCTGGAGGCCGATGCGCGCACGCTCAACACCTGGCTGGAAGCCCGCATCCGCGAGAACCCGGCCCAGTACCTCTGGGTGCACAAACGTTTCAAGACCCGGCCCGAGGGCGAAGCGTCGCTGTACTGAGCGGGGCGGGCGGCGGCCTGGCCTGATAATGCCGCGATGAACCTGCGCTTCACCAAGATGCAGGGCGCCGGCAATGACTTTTGTGTCATCGACGCGACCCAGCACGCCCTGACCCTCAGCCCGGCGCAACTGCAGCGCCTGGGTGACCGGCGCTTTGGCGTCGGCTGCGACCAGATCCTGGTGATCGAATCCAGCAGCACGCCCGGCGTGGACTTCCGCTACCGTATCTTCAACGGCAGCAGCGGCGCCGAGGTCGAGCATTGCGGCAATGGCGCCCGCTGCTTTGTGCGTTATGTGAACGAGAAAGGCCTGTCGGCCAAGCGCAGCATCACCGTCGAGACGGTCAACAAGCGCCTGGAGCTCCATCTGCGGGAGGACGGCCGGGTCAGCGTGGACATGGGCGCGCCCATCTTCGATCTGGCCCGCGTGCCTTTCAATGCCGAGGGCTTGAGCCCGCGGCCGCAAGGCGGCTTCGAGCTCTGGCCGCTGGCGGATCTGGGTGTCGAGGTGGCGGTGCTGTCCATGGGCAACCCGCATGCGGTGATGCGCGTGGACGATGTTGAGCAGGCCCCAGTCGAGCTGCTAGGCCCTCGGGTTGAGGCGCACCCGCGTTTCCCGCGCAAGGTCAATGTCGGCTTTTTGCAGATCGTGTCGCGCTCGGCGGTGCGCTTGCGCGTGTTCGAACGCGATGCCGGCGAAACCCTGGCCTGCGGCACCGGTGCCTGCGCGGCCGTGGTGGCCGGTATGCGCCTGGGCTGGCTCGATGCCGCCGTCGAGGTGCAGACCCGCGGCGGTCATTTGAAAATTGAATGGGCTGGCGCCGGTGCGTCGTCGGCGGCCCTGGACGCGCCGGTCATCATGACCGGGCCGGCGCAAACCGTGTTTGAAGGAGAGATCTCGCTGTGAGCAGCCAAGCCCCCACCGTCACCGAGCAGGACATTGCCGACTTTCTGGCCCGCACCCCCAGCTTTTTCGAGCGCCACGCCGAGCTGCTGGCCAAGGTGCAGCTGAGTCACCCCCATGGCGCGCGTGCCGTGTCCTTGCAAGAGCGCCAGGCCGAGATGCTGCGCGAGAAGATCAAGGGCCTGGAGCAGAAGATCATCGAGATGATCCGCAACGGCCAGGAGAACGTGGCCATTGCCGACCGCCTGCACCGCTGGACCCAGGCCTTGATGCTGACCGTGGCCACGGCCGAGCTGCCGGCCGTGCTGCTGAAAGAGCTGCGCCACCAGTTCCTGATCCCGCAAGCCGGACTGCGCCTCTGGGGCGTGGATGCGGCCTTTGCCGAGCATGAGTGCGCGCGCCCGGTCAGCGCCGATGTGAAGAGCTTTGCCTCCAGCCTGAGCCAGCCCTACTGCGGCGTGAACTCGGGCTTCGAAGCCGCGGGCTGGTTGCAGGCTGCCGATGGCAGCGAGGGCGGCGCCACCTCCCTGGCCCTGATTCCGCTGCAACACGGCACGCCGGCGCGCAGCTTTGGCCTGCTGGTGCTGGGCTCGCCCGACCCGACCCGCTACACGGCCGAGATGGGCACCGAGTTCCTGGCCCGCGTGGGCGACATCGCCAGCGCGGCCCTGGCCCGCTGGCTGCCTGCCGCACCGGCGCCCGCTGCTGATGAGCCCGCTGCGCAGGCCGACTGACGCGGCCGCCTCCGAGCGGCCTGCCGAAGCGGGGTCGCTGGCGCCCCTGCTGCAGGCCTATCTCGACCATGTGCGGGTGCAGCGCCGCTTGTCGCCGCGCACCTTGGTGATCTACACCGATGGTCTGCGCCGCTTGCAGGCCCTGGCCGAGGAGGCGGGCATCGATCTGCTGCAGCTGAGCAGCGCGCAGGCGCGGCGCTGGGCGGCGCGTTTGCATGCGTCCAGCGAGGGGCGGGCCGGCCTGGGGCCGCGCAGCATTGCCTTGCTGCTCTCGGTTTGGCGCGGTTTGTACCGCTGGCTGGGCCGGGAAGGGCGCGTGGCCTTCAATCCCTTCGAGGGCTTGCGGCCGCCCAAATCGGCCAAGCCCCTGCCCAAGGCCTTGGCGGTGGACGATGCCGTGCAGCTGGCCAGTTACTGCGATGACAGTGCCGGGCAAGACCCGCGCCTGGAGGCGCGCGACCGTGCTCTGGTCGAGCTGCTCTACGGCTGCGGCTTGCGTGTGGGCGAGCTGGAGGGGCTGGATGCCAGCGCCGGCCCGCAGGCGCGCGGTTGGTTGGAT
>JAIXSD010000231.1 GCA_027484885.1 Rubrivivax sp. | reverse complement strand
GCCGAGATGCGTTGATGGCACTGCTGGCCGTCTGGACCGTGAGCGTGGTGCTGCTGCCGCGGCTGGCGCCCGAGCTGGCTGCCGCGGCGCAGCCGCTGCCCACGCGGCTGGAGACCGACGTCGCCGTCGCGCGCGATCTGGCGGCGCTGGGTGACAGCCACAACCCGGATGACCCCTACTTCAGCGAATTCCGCCGCAAGGTGCTGGCGCAGTACGGGGTCTCGCGTGTGGAGGACCTGCCCGTCAACTACAAAGGCCTGGTAGGCATGGAAGGCGAGCGCCTGAGCAGCGAGCTGTTCGAGCGCTACGGCCAGCAGAGCTTCGCCCGGCAGCAGGCGCAGCTGCAACAGGTGACGATGTTCTCGGCGCTGAGCCCAGTCATCGCGCTGCGCCGCCTGTCCATGGGTGCGTCGGGCACCGACTTGACCCACTACCAGCGCTTTCTGGATCAGGCCGAGCGGCACCGCTACGCCATGGTGCAAGCGCTCAACCGCATGCAGGCTGAGAAACTGAGTTGGACCGGCGATCGCAACAGCCGCGACAGCCGCATCAGCAAGGACCACTGGCACGGCCTGGCCGACTTTCACTATGAGGCCGAGCCCACGATCGCCACCTTGCGGCGCATCGCGCCGATGGCGGCCGTGCTGGCTGCCTGGCTGCTGGCCCTGGCCGCCGCACTGGCCTGGGCCACCGCGCGCCTGCAAGGAGCGATGCGATGAACGCCTGGCTGCATGAATGGCGGCTGCTGAGCCGCTCCCGCTGGGCCGTGGCGGCATTGCTGCTCTTGCTGGCCTTGTCCGCGGTGGCGGTGGTGAGTGGCCTGCGCGAGGTGCAGCGGCAGCGCGACACCATCGCCCGCGTCAACGATCTGCAAAACCAGGAACTGTCCACGCAGGCGCCCAGGCTGACCCGCCATGGCGATGCCGGCACGGTGGGCTACTACGCATTCCTGGGCACCTGGGATGCGCCCACGCCCGCGGCCTTCCTCGCCCTGGGCCTGCGTGACGCCACGCCGTATGTGCTGCGCGTGCGCGCGCTGGCCTTGCAGTCGCAGTTGCACGAAGGCGAGACCTACAACCCCGAGCTGGCGCTGGCGGGCCGCTTCGACCTGGCCTTCGTGGCTGTCTACTTGCTGCCGCTCTTCCTCATCGCCCTGCTCTACGACCTGGTGAGCAGCGAGCGTCAATCCGGCCGTCTGACCCTGTTGCTGGCGCTGCCGGGTGCCGGCCGGCCGCTGTGGCTGCGCCGCGCGGGCCTGCGCGCGGGCCTGGCTGCAGTTTGCGTGCTGCTGCCCGTGCTGGCCGGGGGGTGGGTCAGTGGCATGTCCGCTGCTGCGCTGGCGGCTGTCGTGCTGGCCCTGTTGGCTTATATCGCGTGCTGGGCAGGGCTGGCCTTGCTCGTGAGTCTGCGTGGGGCGAGTTCGGTAGCGAATGCCACAGCCTTGATGGGCTGCTGGGCGCTGCTGACGCTGGTGCTGCCCACACTCGGCAATGCGGCGCTCAACCGTGCCGTGCCTGTGCAACAGGGTGTGGCCCTCATGCTGGCGCAGCGGCAGGCCGTGCATGGGGCCTGGGACCTGTCTCGCGAAGAGACCATGGCGCGCTTCTTCCGCAGCCATCCGCAGTGGCAGGAAACGGCGGCGCTGCCAGCCGGCTTCCACTGGAAGTGGTATTACGCCTTCCAGCAACTGGGCGATGAGCGCGTGGCGCCGCGGGTGGCGGCCTACCGCCAGGCCTTGCTCGCCCGCCAGCAAGCGACCGAGGCACTGGGGCTGGCCTTGCCCGGGGTGGGCTTGCAGGCAGCCTTGCATCGCCTGGCTGGCACCGACCTGCTGGCCCAGCTGGCCTACCAGGACGCCATCACCGACTTCCACACCCGGCTGCGGCAGCAGCTCTACCCCTATCTGTTCGAAGAGCGCCGCTTCGAGGCCGAGGATTTCGCCCACCTGCCACGTTTTGTGCCGCCGGCATCGAAGCTCGACATCCCCGTGGGGGGCCTGGCCGCCTTGGTGCTGCTGGCCACCCTGATGCTGGCTTGGGCGGCCGGCGCCGCCGGCCGTGTGGCACATCGCCAGGCGGCTTGAGTCCGGGCCGTCTCAAGAGCAAGCCGCAGCACGAACAAAACCAGCACGGCCTGGCTTGCCGGTCGCGGGCGGGCTCGGAGATGCACGAGCCCCCCCCCCTCCCGCCCGAACTCAGCGCCGCAGCGAGGTATCCAGGTGCCGCTCCAGCGGAGCGGTCCCCCGCTGTACCCGGCGTGGTCGAGTCCGCGCCGGCCGACCAGATCCAGGCGCGGCGCTTGGGTTTGATGTCGGAATCCGTAGAAACACCAATGCCGGACATCCAGCAGATCAGCGATATTGGGCGCACAACAAAGGTTAATCGTTTAACCCCTTCGGTGGGCAACACCAGAGAGGCGACGATCAAGTGACAAGCCCCAGGCTTGCGAACGAGAGACAAGATTGAACGCCACGCATTCGCCCTCACGCCCCGGACTGACCCGCCGCCAGTTGCTGCTCGCCTGCGCGGCGACCAGCGCAGGCGAACTCATGGCCAGCCCGCCGGCCTGCCCCGCACCCGCCGCGACGCTTCACACCGATCGATTCATCCTCGGCGCCGACGTCTCCACCTTGGACGCTGTGGAGCGTGGCGGCGCGCGCTTTGCCACAGCGGACGGTCGATCCGGCACCGCCCTACAGATTCTCCGCGCAGCGGGGGTCAACTGGGCCCGGCTGAGGCTCTGGCACACGCCCATCAACGCGCGGGACGTGATCGAAGGCGATCGCATCGTCTCCCGCCACGGTGAGCCCGTCGGGGGTGGCAACAACAGCCTTGAGTTGACGCTGGCCCTGGCCAAGCGCCTGCGCGCGCAAGGCATGAAATGGCTGCTGGACATCCACTACAGCGATTTCTGGACCGATCCGGGCAAGCAGGAAAAGCCTGCCGCCTGGGCCAAGCTGCACGGAAAGGCACTGCAGGACGCGGTGCAACGCTACACCGCCGAGGTACTGACCGCGCTGCACCGCCAGGGCACGAGCCCGGACATGATCCAGGTCGGCAATGAAATCAACGGCGGCATGTTGTGGCCGGATGGCAAGACCTGGCGCGAGACGCCGGACGAAGCCATCGGCGGCGACGAGGCCTTCATCGAGCTGCTGCGCGCCGGCATCCGCGGCGTGCGCGAAACCGACGGGCTGCGCGGCGGTCGCTTGCCCCTGATGCTGCATCTGGCGCATCAAGGCGACGGCAAGAGCGAAGCCACCTTCCAGCGCGTCTACGACCAGTTCGAGGCGGCCAAGCTCGATTACGACCTGATCGGGCTGAGCTGGTACCCCTACCACCACGATTCCATCGACGGCCTGCGCGCCAATCTGCGCATGCTGTCCGAACGCTACCGCAAACCCCTGGTGGTGGTCGAAACCGCCTACGGCTACCAGCTGGACAACCCAGATGGTGGCCCGGCGGTCTTCAACGCCGAAGGCGCCACACGCTCGGGCTATCCCGCGACACCCGAGGGCCAGGCCGCGCTGCTGCGCGATGTGGTTCAGGCGGTGGCAGCGGTGCCCCAGGGCCTGGGCGTTTTCTACTGGGAGCCCGCCTGGCAGGCCGCCCCGGGCGCCGGCTGGCGCACCGGTGAGGGCAACGCCTGGGCCAACCAGACCCTCTTCGACGCCAAGGGCCGGGCACTGCCGGCACTGAAGGCTTTCACGGCTGCAGCCCCGTGCCGCTGACTGCCGTTCATTTTCCAAAAACAATCATTGCTGGAGACAGACCTCTCATGACCCCTGCCACTTCACGCGCCCGCACACAAGGCGCCCCCACTCCTTTGGCACCCGTTGCCCTGGCCTGCCTTGCATTGCTGAGCCCGGTGCTTGCCGCGGCCCAACAGCCGGCAACGACCGAAACGGACAAGCTCGACACCGTGGTCGTGCAAGGCCAGCGATCCAGCCTGATGAAGGCCCAGGACATCAAGCGCAACGCCGAACAGGTGGTGGACTCCATCGTGGCGGACGACATCGGCAAGCTGCCCGATGCCAATGTGGCCGAAGCGCTCCAACGCATCACCGGCGTGCAAATCTCGCGCAACCGTGGCGAGGGCGATCGCGTGCAGGTGCGCGGCCTGCAGCAAACCCAAACGCTGTTGAACGGCCGCGTGATCTTCAGCGCTGGCAAGGAGCGCGGCCTGTCCTTCCAGGATGTGCCTTCGGAGCTGCTGGCGGGCGCTGACATCTACAAGACGCCGACTTCGGAGCTGATCGAAGGCGGCATCGGCGGTGTGATCGACCTGCGCACCCGCCGCCCTTTTGACTTCGCCGGTTTCAAGCTGGCAGGCTCCGTCAAGGCCACGCGCGCAGAACTGGTGGACAAGAACAATGGCGAGGGCTCGCTGCTGATGTCCAACCGCTGGCGCACCAGCGGCGGCGAGTTCGGCGCTCTGCTCAGCCTCTCCACCCAGAAGCGAAACTACCGCTCGGACACCCAGGAGCTGGACAACCCGGCAGCGGTGGCGGACGGCTCGGGCGTGGTGGCTCCCTTGGGCCAATGGTTGGCCTACGAGTTCGGCGAGCGCGATCGCAAAGCAGCCAGCGCAGCGCTGCAATGGCGGCCGGACGCCTTGAGCGAGTACACGCTGGACTTCAACCACAGCCGCCTGAAGAGCAAGACCGACGTCTTTGGCCACTACGCCTCGCCGTTCTGGGTCAACTTCAGTGGCACGGCCAATCAAGGTCAGCTCTGGCCCAATGGCAAGCTGAGCACCGATGAGCAAGGCCGCTTTGTCTCGGGCAGCTTCTGGGGCGCCAGCATGAGCACCTCCGGATCAGTGGCCGACGAGGACACACGCATCAACCAACTGGCCCTGGCCGGCAAATGGAAGCTGGGCGACCTCAGCCTGCGCAGCGACCTGAGCCACACCCGAAGCCAGTTCGAGCGCTTCTACCAAGAGGTGCGGCTGGGCACTTTTGGTGACGACCCCATCAGCTACAACTTCGACCTGAGCACCCAGCTGCCGTCCGCCTGGTCGCCCAGCGCCAAGCTGGATGATGCGGGCCATTACTGGACTGACAAGGCGCTCTACTTCCGCATCCAGAACACAGGCCGCGAAACCGCATGGCGTGTGGACGCCGACAAGCCGGTGGACAGCGGCATCTTCACCAAGCTGCATGCGGGCTTCCGGGTGAACAGCCGCCGCGCCGAAAGCGCGGAGATCAACACCATCGACGACATCTG
>JAIXSD010000210.1 GCA_027484885.1 Rubrivivax sp. | reverse complement strand
CCGCAGGTGATGGCGATGAAGGTCTGGCCCTTGCAGCCGTGGGTGGCCGTGTACTGCTTGACGGCGGCCACGCCCAGGGCGCCGGCGGGCTCCAGGATGCTGCGGGTGTCTTCGAACACGTCCTTGATGGCGGCGCAGACGGCGTCGGTGTCCACCAGCACGAAGTCGTCGACCAGGGCGCGGGTGATGCGAAAGGTCTCCTCGCCGACCAGCTTGACGGCCGTGCCGTCCGAGAACAGGCCGACATCGCTGAGCTGCACCCGCTTGCCGGCGCGCACCGAGCGCACCATGGCGTCTGAATCCTTGGTTTGCACACCGATGACCTTGATCTCCGGGCGCACCGCCTTGATGTAGGCCGCCACGCCCGAGATCAAGCCGCCGCCGCCGATGGCGACGAAGATGGCGTCGATTGGGCCGGGGTGCTGGCGCAGCAGCTCCATGGCGATGGTGCCCTGGCCGGCGATCACATCGGGGTCGTCGAAGGGGTGGACGAAGGTCAGGCCCTGGGCCTGCTCCAGCTCCAGGGCGTGGCCGTAAGCGTCGCTGAAGCTGTCGCCGAACAGCACCACCTCGCCGCCATGGCCTTGCACGGCGTCGATCTTGACCTTGGGCGTGGTGACCGGCATCACGATCACGGCGCGGCAGCCCAGTTTCTTGGCTGACAGCGCCACGCCCTGGGCGTGGTTGCCGGCCGAGGCGCAGATCACGCCTTGCGCCAGTTGCGCGGCGCTCAGGTGCGCCATCTTGTTGTAGGCGCCGCGCAGCTTGAAGCTGAACACCGGCTGCTCGTCTTCGCGCTTGAGGTAGACCTTGTTGCCCAGGCGCTTGCTCAGATTCTTGGCCGGGGTGAGCGAGGTTTCCTTGGCAATCTCGTAGACCCGCGCATTGAGAATGCGTTGCAAATAGCTGTTGTCGGAGGGAATCAGGTCGGGCATGCCGGCTGCGGCCACGGTCTTGGCGGCAGGTTTGCGGGCGTGGCGGGTGCCACTCTTGAGCGTGCGGGCGGGGCCGGCCATGGGGTCTCCGATACAAATCTGTTGCGGCGCAGCATGATAAGCGAGGGCCTGCCTTGCTCGGATTCGGCTCGGTTTCATCCGTTTGGGCCAAAAAAAACCCGAGCTTTTGCAAGCTCGGGTTGAATCCACCATGGAGGCGGTGGAGGAGACAAACGGTGCGAGAGCCCGAGGCTTGAATCTGCAGCGGGCCAAGGTTTTGACGCCGGGCGGCTGCGCGCAAGGGGATCGCGTGGCTAGAATTTTAGCTGCAGCAATTGCTGCGGTGCAATATTTTTGGCGCCTTTAATTAGTCCAAGAGCTCTAGTGCAAAGTCGGCTGGGCTCGCCACTTTCGTTTGGAGCACACACAAGATGGAATGCACGATCAACTGGATGGGCGCGGACGGCATGGCCTTTGTGGCGCAGACCGGCAGCGGCCACATGCTGACCATGGACGGCGCCCCCCAGGGCGGTGGTCACAATCTGGCGCCGCGCCCGATGGAAACCGTGCTGGCCGGCACCGGTGGTTGCACGGCCTACGACGTGGTGCTGATCCTCAAGCGCGGCCGCCACGATGTGCGGGGCTGCCAGGTGCAACTCAAGGCCGAGCGGGCCGAGGAAGACCCCAAGGTGTTCACGGCCATCCACATGCATTTTGTGGTCAGCGGCCGGGGTTTGAAACAGGAGGCGGTGGAGCGCGCCGTGGCCCTGTCGCACGAAAAGTACTGTTCGGCCAGCATCATGCTGGGCAAGACGGCGGCGATGACCACCTCGGTGGAAATCGTCGAGGTCTGAGCCGGCACCGGACCTCTGGAAGGACACCCTGGCATACCAAAGGCCGCGCACGGCTTACGTGTTCGGGTGAAGGCTAGCGCTCACGAATGTGGGCGTAGGCGACCCGTTTCGGTACCTCACTGATCCGAACGGATCAGATGTGGTGGGCCGTGCGCGTCATCACCCGCGCCGCCAGACGCATCAACTGCTGAACCGGCGCCGGCAGGGGCAGGGCGCCTGCGGCTTGGGCTTCATCGGCATGGCGGGCCTCTTCCAGCTTCATTTGCGCCACGATGGCGCGAGAAGCGTGGTCCGTTTCTGGCAGGCCTTGTAGGTGTGAGGCCAGATGCTGCTCGACCTGGCGTTCAGTCTCCACCACGAATCCGAGGCTGACGCGGTCACCGATCAGGCCGGCAAGACTGCCAATCGCAAAAGCGCCGCCGTACCAAAGCGGGTTGAGGTGGCTGCGGTGGCTGCCCAATTCGTCCAGGCGCTGCTGGGTCCAGGCCAGGTGATCGACTTCTTCCTGGGCTGCGGCTTTGAAATGCTCGCGCAGCGCAGGGTCGCGGCTGAACAGGGCTTGTGACTGGTACAGCGCCTGGGCGCAGACCTCTCCAACATGGTTGACCCGCATCAGGGCGCCTGAAAGCTGCGCTTCTTCCTTGCTCAGATCTGCCGGTTCGCAGCCGCGCGCCGGTGACGGCCGCGCTGCGCGCGGCGTGGCAAACACCGTGCGCATGCCATGGTCGACGCTGGACAGCAAGCGGTCGAGAGGCGTCAGGCGGTCAGCGGTGGCCGAGGAAGCGGGGGTGTGGTTCATGGATCTCACGGGGGCAGCGAGCTGGCAGTTTAATGAGGAGTGGCACGGCGTGAACCTCCAGGGGCCAGCAGAAAGTATTTATGAATAGTTTGTGAACAGGCTTTCTCGTTGTGTGTCAACAACGCAAACCCTGAATATGACAGTCGGAGGTGTTCAGGGGGGATCAAGGTCTTGTGTAATACGGCAACTTCCGCTGCAGGGGGTTGGCGCAGCGGGCTTTTTCGGAGCGCTCGGCTTGAAATTCAAGCCGGAAGCTCCAGATCCCACGCGAGGAGGTTGGCTCGGTCCAACCTGGAGGCGTCTTTTTGGCGAGGCTGAGCTTTTGAGCGAGGCCTGACTTATTTTTTGTGGAGTATCGAATGAAGAAATCAATCGTTGCACTGGCAGTCCTGGGTTCGTTCGCGACCGTGGCATCGGCTCAATCGTCGGTGACCCTGTTCGGCGTGATCGACGTGGCCGCTCGCTACACCAAGGCCAACGGCCAAACCCTGAAGAGCCTGGCCACCGATGGCAACACCAGCAGCCGTCTGGGCGTGCGTGGTGAAGAAGACCTGGGTGG
>JAIXSD010000541.1 GCA_027484885.1 Rubrivivax sp. | reverse complement strand
TCGGCCTGTACGCCAGCCTGCTGCCCTTGCTGGCCTATGCCTTGTGGGGATCAAGCCCGGTGCTGGGCGTTGGCCCGGTGGCGGTGCTGGCCCTGATGATTGCCCAAGCCTTGGGTGCGTTACCGCCGGGGACCAGCCCCTCGGAAGGCGCCCTGGTGCTGGCGGCCGAGGTGGGCTTGATCCTGCTGCTGGCCGCGGCCTTTCGGCTCGATGCCCTGGCCTCTCTGTTGTCCGTGCCGGTGCTGCATGGCTTTGAAACCGGGGCCACGCTGACGATTGCGCTGAGCCAGTTGCCGGTCTTGCTGGGCAGCCCGGCGCAAGGTTTTGAGTTGCCCGGTTTGTGGCAAAGCGCCCAGGACAGCGGCTTTGCCTGGCATGGTTTGACGGCCAGCTTCGGCCTGCTGGCCTGCGGCCTGCTGCTGGCCGGGCGGCGCTGGCTGCGGCCGAGCCTAGGGCGCCTGGCGCCCATGGGCTTGCTGCTGCTGGCCATGGTTTTGGCCAGCGCGGGGGATGTACTGTCGCGCGGCGTGGCCCTGGTCGGCACCTTGCCGCCCATGGACTTGCACACCAGCCTGCCGCGCCTGGAGGCCGAGCTGTGGTGGAACCTGGCGCCCAGCGCCCTCTTGATTGCCTTGATCACCTACGTCTCCAGCCTGGTGGTGGCGGAATCGCTGGCACGCCGACGCGGCGAAAAAGTGCAGGCGGGCGCCGAGCTGCGCGGCCTGGCGGCGGCCAATCTCTGCGCGGCCTTCAGCGGCGGCATGCCGGTGGCGGGCAGTTTTTCGCGCAGCGTCTTGCTGCATGAAGCCGGCAGCCGCAGCCGGCTCAGCGGCGTGTTTGTCGCCGTCTTCATGGGCCTGGCCATGGGCTTGCTGGCCGGACCGCTGGCCTCGCTGCCCAAATCGGTGCTGGCGGCGACGATTCTGGTGGCCGTGCTTTCGGGCCTGAAATTCCAACCCTTTGTCGAGGCCTGGCGCTACGCCCGCGCCGAGGCGCTGCTGATGGCCGGCGTGGCCGCCATCGTGCTGTGCTGGAGCGTCAGCGCTGCTCTGGCTCTGGGCGTGCTGGGCTCCATCGCCCTGCTGCTGCAGCGCACGGCACGGCCCCATGTGGCCTTGATCGGCCGGGTGCCCGGCACCGAGCATTACCGCAATGTCGGCCGCCACGCGGTGCAATGCCAGCCCGGGGTGCTGGGCCTGCGCATCGACGAGAGCCTGCTCTTCACCAACGCCCGCAGCCTGACCGAGGTGGTGCAAGGCTTTTTGAACCAGGCCGAGCCAGGGGCTGAACCGATGCGCCGGGTGGTGCTGCTGATGTCACCCGTCAACAGCATCGATTTCAGCGGCCTGGAGGCCTTGCGCGAGCTGCACAGCCACCTCAAACGCCAAGGCCTGCGTCTGGATTTGAGCGAGGTGAAGGGCCCGGTGTTGGACCGCCTGCGTGCCGCCAACTGGACGCAATGGTTCGAAGGCGAGGTGTTTCTCAGCCACCACCAGGGCATGGTCCAGGGCGAGTCAGGCCCTGTGGACAAAGTTGTGGATGGATCTTGAACAAGTACCCGCTTGTCCACAGGCCGACGCTTGCGCGCCAAGTTGTTATCTCTGACGCGAAAAGTTCAAGGCCTGGCATCCACATGCTTTGGCAGCTGCCAAACACTTGTCAGGACTGAGAAAATTGCGCTTGTCCACAGCCAGGGTTCACCCTTACTACGACTACCATTCTTAAAGTTCTAAATCCTTATTGATATTGCAAGGCGAAGTTTTTGATGAACACCGACACCCTGTACTCCGCCTCCTGTGGCTTTGAGTCGGCTTGCCAGATCCCGGCACTGCCCTCGGGCCACCGCAGCCGCGGCCTGCACGGGCACAGCTATTTCGCCACCATCCGGGCCCAGCTGCCCGCGGGCTGGGCGCCGTTTCCCGGCGCAGAGGTTGAAGAACTGCGGCGCCGGCTGGAAGCCTGCGTGGCGCCGCTGGACCATGCCCTGTTGAACCAGACCATCGAGCAGCCGACCGACGAAAACATTGCCCGCTGGATCCGCCAGCGGCTGGAGCATGAGTTCGGCGTGCCCGGCATCCAGCAAGTGGGCATCCAGAGCACCCAGCACAGCGGCGTGGATCTGGATGTGAACGGCATGGCCCATGTCTGGCGCCGTTACCGTTTTCAAGCGGCGCACAAGCTGCCGAATGTGCCGATGGGCCACAAATGCGGTCGCATGCATGGCCATGGCTTCGAGGTGATCGTTCATGCCAATCAGGACCTGGGCGAGCGCGACATCAGCATCGACTACGACCATCTGGACGAAGTCTGGGCGCCCTTCCATGCCGAGCTGAACTACCACTGCCTGAACGAAATCGAGGGTCTGAGCAACCCGACCAGCGAGGTGATCTCGGCTTGGCTGTGGGCGCGCATGAAGCCGCTGCTGCCCGAGCTGAGCTGGCTGACCGTCTACGAGACCGGCTCTTGCGGCGCCAATTTCGACGGCCAGAACTACCGCATCTGGAAGGAGCTGACCTTGGACAGCGCCATCCAGCTCAAGGCCGCGCCGGCCGACAGCCCGCTGCGCGCCATCCACGGCCACACCTACACCTTGCGCCTGCACCTGAGCGCCGAGCTCGACGCGGTGATGGGCTGGACCGTGGACTTTGGCGATGTGAAGACCTTGTTCGACCCCATCTTCAAGGCCATCGACCACCGGCCGCTGTACGAAATTGCCGATCTGCCCGATGGCGACACCGCCAGCCTGGCGGCCTGGGTGCTGGGCAAGGCCCGGGTCGGCCTGCCGCAGCTGGACCGTGTGGACATGTACGAAACCCGCGGTTGCGGCTCCATCGTCAGCGTGGCCAATGCGGTGGATCTGATCCCGGTTTGAACGCCACGACAAGAACGAAGCCACACACACGCATGACTTACGCCGTCAAAGAAATTTTCTACACCCTGCAAGGCGAGGGCGCGCAAGCGGGCCGGGCCTCGGTGTTCTGCCGCTTTGCCGGCTGCAACCTCTGGAGCGGGCGCGAGGAAGACCGCGCCCGCGCCGTCTGCAACTTCTGCGACACCGATTTCGTGGGCACCGATGGCCAGGGCGGCGGCAAGTTCGCCACGGCCGAGGCCCTGGCTGACGCGATTGC
>JAIXSD010000173.1 GCA_027484885.1 Rubrivivax sp. | reverse complement strand
TCGCGGGTCAGGTGCTTGTTGAGCGAGCGGCTGTCTTCGGCCAGCAGGACTTCAAAGCCTTCTTGCGTCAGGTAGCGACGCAGCAGGTCGCGGATGCGGGCGTCGTCGTCGACGACCAAGATGCGATTGGGCCGGGAGGTGCTGGTGCTGGTCATGGCCAAGTCCTGGGAGCTTTGAATTTGTAACAGAGGCATTGTCAGCCGGTTTTTTGCACTTGCAGCCCGGCAGCGGCCAGCGTTACAGCTGGTTAACAATTTTTTAGACATCCACCTTGCAAGCTCCAGCGTTGTGACCAGCTGTATGTCAGCCGCTAAGCTGTTTCGGCTTTTCAAGCCTTTCCCAAGGAGAACCTGCCCCATGAAGAACTCAAAGACCCGCAAGATCGTCGCCGCCGCCCTGGGTGGCTTGCTGTTGCAAGCCGGTGCCCAGGCCGCGCCTGGCGACCAGCTGCCGCGTGACCGTCTCAATCTGTCGGCCACCGCAAGCGTCGAGGTGCAGCGCGATGTGCTGGGCGTGGTCTTCAGCACGAGCAAAGAGGGCAGCGATGCCGGTGCCGTGCAGCAGGCGCTCAAGCAAGCCCTGGACAGCGCCTTGGCCGAGGCGCGCAAGATCGCCAAGCCGGGTCAGGTCGAGGTGCAGACGGGCAACTTCTCGCTCTACCCGCGCTACACCCCCAAGGGCGGCATCAATGGCTGGCAGGGCAGCGCTGAGCTGGTGGTCGAGGGGCGCGACAGCGCCGCCATCGCCCAGCTGACGGGCCGCATCAGCAGCATGAACATCGCCCGCGTGGGCTACAGCCTGTCCAAGGCCCAGCGCGAGAAGGTTGAAGCCGATGTGGTGGCCCAGGCCATTGCGCTCTACAAAACCCGTGCAGCCGATTACGCGAAGCAGTTCGGCTACCCGGGCTTCCAGATCGGCGAGGTCAATGTCAACACCGATGCCAACGGCGCCCAGCCCATGGCCGCGCCGCAGATGCGCTTCAAGGCCATGGCCGCTTCCGCCGAGATGGCGCTGCCGACCGAAGCGGGTCAAGCCACCGTCAGCGCCACCGTCAATGGCTCGGTGCTGCTGGTGCGCGAGGCAGTGAACCGCTGAGCGCCGGGCGGGGCATGTGCCGGAGCCTGAGGCTGATCTCGGGCTTGGCTCGCGTTTATTGCGCCGTCCAGCCGCCGTCCAGGCTCCAGGCCTGGCCCTGCACATTGCTGGCCGCATTCGAGCACAAGAATGCGGCCAGCTCGCCCAACTGCTCGGGCGTGGTGAACTGCAGCGAGGGCTGCTTTTCCGCCAGCAGGCGGCGCTTGGCTTCTTCGCCATCCACACCATCGGCCAGCGCGCGGGCGTCCACCTGCTTTTGCACCAGCGGGGTCAGCACCCAGCCGGGGCAGATGGCATTGGCCGTCACGCCGCTGGTGGCGATCTCCAGGGCCACCGATTTGGTGAAGCCCACCAAGCCATGCTTGGCCGCCACATAGGCGGACTTCTGTGCAGAAGCCACCAGGCCGTGCACCGAGGCCACATTGATGATGCGGCCCCAGCCCTTGCGCTTCATGCCGGGCAGGGCCAGGCGGGTGGTGTGGAAGGCCGAGCTGAGGTTGATGGCGATGATGGCGTCCCAGCGCTCGACCGGGAAGCTCTCGACCGGCGCCACATGCTGGATGCCGGCGTTGTTGACCAGGATGTCGCAGCCGCCAAACTCCTGGTCGGCATAGGCCATCAAGGCCTCGATCTCGGCCGGTTTGCTCATGTCGGCGCCGTGGTAGCCGACGCGGATGCCGTGGGCCTGGCCGGCGGCCAGCACCTCGGCGCGCGGGCCTTCATGGTCGCCAAATCCGTTCAACACGATGTGTGCGCCCTGGCGCGCTAGAACCAGCGCCATGCCCAAACCAATACCGCTGGTTGAGCCAGTAATCACGGCGCATTTGCCTTGAAGCATCGGGAATCCTTTCGAGGGTTGCTAGGATCGACTTTATAAGGATCTCAATCATGGCCGAACCACAACTGAATTTCGTGAAATGCCTGGGGCAGGGCGGCTTGCACCGCATGGCCTATTGGGAGTGGCCCTGCCGAGCAGCCCTGCCGGCGGGTGAGAAGGCGCCGGTGCTGGTCTGTGTGCACGGCCTGTCGCGCCAGGGGCGAGATTTTGATGCCTTGGCCGAGGTGCTGAGCGCGCGCTACCGTGTCATCTGCCCTGATGTGGTCGGCCGCGGTCGCTCGGACTGGCTGGCCCAGGCGGCCGGCTACCAGGTGCCGGCTTATGTTGCCGATATGGTCACCCTGCTGGCCCGGCTCGATGTCGAGCAGGTTGATTGGGTGGGCACCTCGATGGGCGGCCTGATCGGCATGGGCCTGGCGGCCTTGCCCGGCAGCCCGGTGCGCCGCCTGGTGCTCAATGATGTGGGGCCGAGCATCCAGTTCGATGCCTTGCAGCGCATTGGCGGCTATCTGGGCCAGCCCCGGCATTTCGCCAGCGTGGAGGAGGGCACGGCCTACCTCTGGAGCATTTCAGACAGTTTCGGCCCGCACACGCCCGAGCAATGGGCGCGCTTGTCCGCGCCCATGTTCAAGCCCGAGGGTGAAGGCTTCAAGCTGCACTACGACCCGCAGATCGCCCAGGCCTTTCATGCCGTGACGCCCGAGCTGGCCCAGGCCGGCTCGGCGGCGCTCTGGTATGCCTACGACGCGCTGCGCTGCCCGACGCTGCTGCTGCGCGGCGCCGAGTCGGATTTGCTGAGCGC
>JAIXSD010000261.1 GCA_027484885.1 Rubrivivax sp. | reverse complement strand
TTGGCGCCGATGGAAAAACTGCGCCAGTCGATGCTGGCCGAGTTGCTGCCTTGCCGGATCTCCATCTGGCCGGCCTGGGGCGTGAGGATGGTCGCCGCGCCGCTGGTGACCGTGCCACCCTGCGGCGTGGCGCTGGCAGACGGCACAACCCCGGCCAGCCCGCTGGCCACCAGGGCAGCCAGGCACACCGGGCTCAGGCGCAGGGACTCGACCGAGGTCGGCAAGGTCGTTCGGTCCAGCTTGAAAGTGGGGGTGCGCATGGTGTGGAGCAGGTTGGGCAAACGGTGGGAGGCGGCGGATCGAGGCTTCAGAAGAAGGCGCTGAACTGTGCGTACAGCCGCGGATCTTTCTTGACGGTGTCGCCCGTGGGCGTGCCTTTGAGCGGCTTGGCAATGCTCAGGCGCAGGGCATACAAGCCCGGGCGCGCCCAGGCCAGGCCCAGACCCACGCCTGAGTACGACGCTGAGTTGCCTGTGCTGGATGCACTGCCCGCACCAGCTGCGCTTTGTCCGCTTGCGGGGTGGCGGCGAAAGGTCACTTGGCCGTAATCCGCGAACAGGGCCAGCACCGTTTCCTGCGCCCACTGGCTCGTGAGCACGGTGCTCAGCGGCGAGCGGAGCTCGAGGCTGGCAAGCAGGCCAGAGTCGCCCGTGCCTTCGCCGTTGGCAAAAGCGCGCACACCATCGGGGCCGCCCAAGCGGAACTGCTCGGTGGTGTCCAGATTGTTGAGGCTGTACTGGCCGCGCACGCTCAGGTAGGCGAGCAAACGACCGGTCCACAGGTTTTGCAGACGGGAAACCGAAACATTAAGTTTTGTATATCGATCGTCGTCCGTCAAACCCGTTGGGCGATTGGTGATGTATTTGACTTGGCCGCTTGAAATATTCAGGTCATAACTATTCACGCCGCCCGTCAATAAACTGTCACGAATATCTCCGTTGCCAGCAATACTGATACTCTGAACTTGTTTTTTGGTTTGTGAGGCCGAGGCTTCCTCGCGGTCGTCGTAGTGTTTGGCGTCATACGCCAGCAAGGCGAACCAGTTGAGATTGCGGGAGCGGATCACCGGGTACAAGCCAAAGGCGTTGAGGTTGACCGCACTGCCGCTTCGGCCAATCGGGAATTCCTTTTTGTCCAGTGCGTAACGCACGAGGGTCAGTGCCCCACCGCCCCGCAGGCCGCGTGCGCCGATCGGGCTGCTGTAGCTGCCGAGCAGGAATTTCATGCCTGCGTTGACCGAGCTCAGACCGCTGAGAGAGGCGCTGTCGCCCCGGCCGAATGGGCTGGCGATCGTCATTTGGGCGCCGACACGGCCCAGACCGATGAAACGCGAGCCGTTCAGGTCGGCATCCACCTTGTAGGCCAGGCGGCGCTCTCGCTGCGGCCGAACGACCAGGGTGGCGGTTCCGGGGCGTCGCCCCGGTTCAATTTCAAAGCTGGCCACCACGCCCCGCAGGTCGTTGAGCAGGAACACGATGCGCTCCACCTGGCTGACCGTGAGGATGCTGCCAGGCTCCAGCTGCGCCAGATAGGACTCGACCACCGCCTTGTCCACCAACCAGGGCTGCTCATCCCAGATCAAGCGAACCTGATCGAGGCGCCCTTCGAGCACGGCCAATTGAATGATGTTCCGATCTGGCGTTTGCTCCGGGATGAAGGCATAGCCGAGGTAATAACCCAGTTCGCTCTGCAGAAAGCGCGTCACCGCGTCCTTGGCGTTCACCAGGTCTTCCCAGCTCTTGTTTTTGCCGACATAAGGCGCGGTGATGCGCGCCAAAGCCTGTTTCAAGGCCTCAGGTGCGTCGTCGGGGACGGCATAGCCTTCCACATCGAGCACGACCTCGTCTTCGGGTTTCTGAAGCTCGCGCGGGACCGCGCGTTGCGGCAGCAGGCGCCGATCACTGTCTGCAGGCTCCGGCTTGGGGCTGAGATCGGACGCCCGTGGAACCACGACAGGCGTGCTGACGCCCTGCGCCAGTGCCGCGGACGAATGCAGCACCAGTGCCAGCAGCGAGACCGGCCATACCACTTGAACCTGTTTTTTCACGAAAACCCTGTCAAAGCCCGATTTCCAGAATCGATCGCAAATTCTAGGGTTGGATATATGGTCATCTGGGCTGGTGTGCATATTCCCGCGCAAGCCGGGGAACGTAAACCTGCGCCGAAAAGCGGCAACAAGGACTCGCTGGCGCCTCGGGTTTTTCGGTCAACGCCTTTCGTGAATTTGTCGCAAAGCGACTTTGGGTCATTCCGATATTCCGCGCGCTGATCAATAATCTGGCATTGCTATGGAAAACCCTAGTTTCCATGCGCTTGCTTGAGTTTCCCTGCTTCAAAATCGCCCAGGCCATACGGCTGACCGCCGCTCTATTTCAGCGGCTTCTCCGCACGAGGAACGCACACACCATGTCCACCGAACACACCCCCACTCTGACGGCTGCCAATTCCTTGAGCTCGCGGGTTCGTGGCGTGTGTGTGGCGGCGCTTGTGGCCTCTGGCGCGTTTGCCGCGGGTGCAGCGCAGGCTGCTCCGGCTGCAGCGGCCACCCCGCCGGCCTCGGCAGCCTCGGCCGCTGCTCCTGCCGTGCTCGACCTGGGCAGCAAAGTGCCCGACCTGACTGCCGTCAAGGAAGGCCTCTTCCCCGAGGACATGTGCGAAGAGCTGATCAAGAACGGCTTCAAGTGCATGGGCTTCAAGCCTGCCACCACCTTCTCGCTGAGCGCTGTGGCCTTTGCCCTGGGCTCGGCCGTCTTGCCGGATTCGCTGAAGCAGCAGCTGGATGTGTTCGCTGAAGTCTTGAAAGCCAAGCGCGGCTCTGCACAAAAGATCCGCATCGTCGGCCATGCCGACAGCAGCGGCAATGAAGCGGGCAATCTGCAGCTGTCGCAGCGCCGTGCCGAGGAAGTGAAGCGTTACCTGGTCAACAAGGGCGCGGATGCGGGCATGCTGGAGGTCAAGGGCGTCGGTTCCAAGGACCTGCTGCGCCCGGAGGCGCCGACCGCGGCCGAGAACCGTCGCGTCACCCTAGGCCGCTGAGCCGCGGCTTGGGCTGAGGGCCGGTGTTGGCGTGTGAAAGCGTCAGCAGCCGGCCTTTGTTCTTTATGAGTCGCTTGGCGCCTGCGCTGGATCGATTCCTCTCGCGCCGCTCCTACCGTATGGCCCGATGAACTCACGCAAACACAAGGCTTCAGGCTCGAACGCGGCATTGGCCGCACAGCTGCAGCAGGGGCTCAAGGCCGCCATGAGCAAACATCAGCAGGGCCAGATCCAGGCCGCTGCGGATCACTACCGTGTGCTGCTGCAGTGCGCGCCGGACCTGCCCGATGCTTTGCACTACCTCGGTGTCGCCGAGCACCAGCTTGGTCACCCGCAGGAAGCGCTGCGCTTGATTCGACGGGCGGTCGAGCAACTGCCGGCCTATGTGGACGCCCACAACAACCTGGGCAATGTCTACAAGGAGCTGGGCCAGTTGGAGGACGCAGAGGCCAGCTACCGGGCGGCCCTGGCCCTTCGCCCTGAGTTCGTGATGGCACACAGCAATCTGGGCGTGGTGCTGGCCAAGCAAAAGCGCCACGAAGAGGCGCGCGCCAGCTATCAGCAGGCCATCGACCTCAAGCCCGACTTTGCCGATGCCTGGCACAACCTGGGCAATATGCTGAGCAAATGTGGGCGGCTGGAGGAGGCGCTGACGGCATTCCGTCGAGCCATCGAGCTGGCGCCCTACACAGCCAGCGCCTACCAGGACCTGGGCAATGCCCTGGCCGCCAGCGGGCGTGCCCCAGAAGCTCTGGCTGTGTACCAGCAGTGGCAAAAGATCGATCCTGACAATGCCGTGGTGGAACACCTGATCGCCTCATGCGGTGGCGAGGCCAGGCACACGCGTGCATCGGACGGCTACGTCAAAGACGTCTTCGACCGGTTCTCCGCGACTTTCGACACCGTGCTTGCGGGCCTCGACTACCGCGCACCGGCGCAGGCCGCCGAATTGATGGCAGAGCTGCTGGGCGAGCCCCGAGCTGCGCTGCAGGTGCTTGATGCCGGTTGCGGCACGGGCTTGTGCGCGCCCTACCTCAAGCCCTACGCCCAGCAGCTGACGGGCGTGGACCTTTCGCAAGGGATGCTGGACAAAGCGGCGCAACGCAAGAGTTACGACCGACTGGAGCAGGCGGAGTTGAGCGCCTATCTCGCGGAACACCCCACAGCCTTCGACCTCATCGTCTCCACCGACACCTTGATCTATTTCGGTGTCTTGCAGCAGGTCTTGGAGGC
>JAIXSD010000630.1 GCA_027484885.1 Rubrivivax sp. | reverse complement strand
TCTCGACCGAACGTCTGTTTGGCGGCGGTGCTGTTCTTGCGTTGTGCACTGTCGCTTTGATGTCCTGTGATCTCCACTGCTTCGAGCGTCTGCTTCGGGGGGGAGACTGCATCGCCTGCGAAACACGCGTCGAAGGTCCATGAACTCCAAACCAGCACATAACAAAAAACTGTTTTTCTTGAGTACAAAGCAGTTCGAATATTTGGAGGGTACAAAAGGCGTGTCCGGGTAAATACGAAGCCACGCAAAACTCATCACAGATTGATGGCTTTGCACTTGCGCTCACAACCAGACCGAGGATTCCCCTAGGTTTGACCGTCAGCCGAATGGCCTAACTCCAGACTCTCCGACTCTCTGACTTCATTTCAGCCAACCTGATGTGATCCCAGCTGCAGGACAAATTCACACTAGCGGTTTACCGCAACTACGATGTCTCAGCATAATTCATTACTTACGATGATTATTTAGGGGGTGACGATGAGGCGGCGTACCTGTTTGCAATTGGGCAGTGTCTTGGCTCCCATGGCGCTTTCAACTGCGCGCATGGTGAACGCTTCAAACACCTACTCTCGGCAGCCACTGCCTTTGGATTACTTTGCAAGGCGCCCGCTGCTCGAACAGGTCATGGTCTCCCCCGACGGCAAGTTGATTGCGGCCATTGCGAACAACAACAACGAATCGGTCATCGTCACCCGGCCTGTAGGTGGCGACACGTTCACCGAGTTGGTCGGCTCAGACAATCTGGAGTACTCGATCAACTGGATCCGTTGGGTCAACAACGAACGCCTCGTTTTTAGCGCCAGCTACCCGTCCAATCGGGATCCCGGTTTGATCGGACGTTTCAACACCACCGAGTCGCGTCTGCACGCCATCAATGCCGATGGAAGCGGTTTGCTCAATCTCATCAAGACGCGGGGAGCGGGCGCAAAGGACTTGTACTGGGCAATCAAGCAAGACAACGTCATCGACTGGTTGCCGGAAGATGGACGGCACATCCTGCTGACATTGCCTTCCAGTGTCCGCCACATCGAGCCCTCGGTCTTCAAGGTGAATGTCTACACCGCTGAGCGCTCCACCTACAGTGATGCCAAGGAGTGGGTCTTTGATTGGATGACCGATCAGGCACACAAGGTACGCATTGGAATTGGCACGACAGAATCCGGTGAGCGCACTGTGTGGGTATGCGACCCCTCGGGAAAGAACTGGCGCTTGCTGAACAAGGCCAGTTTTTTCGAGACCGGCTACTGGCATCCCATGGGCTTCGGCTTAGACCCGAATGTCCTGTATGTCAGCGGGCTGAATGATGGTTTGGCATCCGTCTTCACCTTGGACTTGCGGCAGTCCGAGGCCGAGCCAACGCTGAAGCTGGGACACCCACGATATGAGTTGAGGGGCCAGCTGATTCACGACCAAAGGGGAGAAGCTGTCGGTATCCGTGTGTCGGCGCTTGGGGATTCGTCGGCCTTTTACTGGGATGATCGATATAAGCAGCTTCAGAAGAGCGTGGACACGCTGTTGCCCGGGCGATTCAACGTGCTTTACAGCAAGTCTCATGATGAAAGGACGCATGTCCTCATTTCAGACGAGCCTGGACTTCCAGCGCAACAGTACTTGGTGAAGCTTGGCGATGGCATCGAAATGAAGCTGCTCGCAGAGTCCTACCCCGAACTCAAAGGCCAAACACTAGGGCAAAGGCGAGGCCTTCAAGTGAAGGCACGAGATGGGCTGGAACTGAAAGGCTATCTCACCTGGCCTCCTGGACTTGAGGCATCGCCCATCAGACGCCTTCCCCTGGTTGTACTGCCTCACGGCGGTCCTCAAATTGCAGATGGGCCAGAGTTTGATGACTGGGCCGCATTCCTCGCTGATCGAGGCTATCTTGTCATGCAACTGAATTTTCGAGGCTCCTCAGGCTATGGCCGAAAGCACCTCGAGGCCGGCTGGCGGCGTTGGGGGCAGGAGATGCAAGAAGACCTTGAGGACGGTGTTGCAGATTTGGTCAAGCGAGGTTGGGCAGATTCACGCCGCGTTGCGATTGTCGGCGCCAGTTATGGCGGCTACGCGGCCTTGATGGGCTTGATCAAAACGCCGGACCTGTACCGTTGCGGATTTGCATTCGCGCCGATCACCGATCTGTATGACTGGGCTGAGGAACACGGTCGCCGAACGCAACGCGAAACAATGGCACGCCTTGTTGGTGACTATCGCACGGAAAAACAGCGCCTCCATGAAGTTTCACCTTGTATGCAGGCAAGCCAAATCAAGTCACCGGTGATGCTGATACACGGCACACATGATCGTCAGGTTGAATACCAACACTCCAAGAAAATGTCTGACGCATTGACGTCTGCGAAAAAGAAATTTGAGTTCATTACCCAACAGCGCGGCGACCACCATTTAAGTCACTTCCCCTACAGGCAGCAGTTGCTGATGGAGCTGGAGGGTTTCCTGGCAAGGCATATGAACGCAGCCGAATCTGAGGCCGAATCCCGGCCCGGCCAGCCAGTCACAGCCTCATGGCCCCCTGAAATGGCTCCCCCCTCCCGCAGCAGTGATCGGGACTCGCATCAGCAGGCAGCGAATTCAGCTCCCTCCGCGCCCTTGGCATCGCCCTAGCAATCATGGCCCGGCTGCTCTTCGAGACGGTCAGCGGGGATTCGGGCGGGTTGCCCTGGGACGGAGGGTTTGTGTGCTTTGCTTGCCGCGCGGGTTGGTGTAACGGAGCAGCCGACGATTCAGCAGAACGGCCGAGGGTCAGGTCTTGCCCAAAAAATTGACACCTGACCCCGAACTTGCGCCGTTGAAGTGGCGCATCAACAGAGAAATACTGCCCGGCCTCGTCTGCACCACGAAGTGCTAGTGATTACTCATCAGGCAGTAGGACAGCATCACCGCACCAAATCGCCCCAGCCCTTGCGCCACCACCGCCAGCAAGCTCGCTCGATCTGCGTCATCCACAAAGATGTCCTTCCGCCTGTCTCCACGTGCGGTCACGTGGTACAGCGCGCCGGGAAACTCGATGCGAAGTGGCCGGGACATGGCTTGCATTCTGAGCTGACCGAGCAAGAAAGTGGGAGGGGGTTAATATTTAAGACTTGACCCCGAATTGCACGAGAGCGAGGGCCTGAGCCTGGCCGAGCTGGCCGCGGAGGCGAACCTGTCCGAGTTCCACTTTGCTCGCATGTTCCGCCACAGCCTGGGCTGCAGCGTCCATGGCTGGATCAGCCAGCGCCGCAATGCCCGCGCTTTAGACCTGCTGCGCCAACGCCCCGAGCTCAGCCTGGCCCAGGTCGCCGCCCACTGCGGCTACGCCAACGCCAGCCATCTGAGCCGCAGCTTGAAGGCGGATCTGGGGGCGACGGCGAGGGAGTGGCGAAGGGCGAAAGTGAGGACAGAGGCGCCCTAGAAATCTATTGCGTCACAAGGTCAGATCCAGACGCAAAGACAGACTGGGATACCCGACTTGCCGAGATGTCTGGCGCCATAGGTCCTGCCGCAGAAGGATTCGCTGCATCTGATCCTTGCCCTGGCGACTCAGGTTGCGCAAGTTCAGCACCAGCTTGGCGTCCTTGCGCAGTTGCCAATTGGCATCGGCGTCCAGATTGCGCATACGAGTCTGGTAGATGCTCCGGGTTGCATCCACCTGGGTCCAGCTGCCCGGCTGGGCGCTCCAGTCCACCCCCCATTCCACAGGCATTGACTTGAGCTTCTGGCGCAGCCCCAACTTGAGGCCCCAGGGCTGCTGATCGGCCAGCCGGTTGTCTGGGCCCGGGAGGGTCTTGAGCCGAGAGCGCACCATTTGTACGCCCAGGGTCATTGAAATAGGCGCCCAATCCGAAAAGACCTGCCGCCATCGCAGGCCCAGGTCCAGCCCCCGAGTCCAGGCCTCGCCCAGGTTCTCCGGACGCAGCACCCAGCGTGGCACCGCCGACCAGACTACCGTCTGCTGCCGCAGCACTTGAGCAATCACGCCATCGATCTGCCGGGCATAGGCGTCGACCGTGAGCTCGGTGTCATCATTCCAGCGCTGCTCAAAACTCAGGTTCAAGCCATGGGCCCGTTCAGGCTGTAGCGCCGGGTTTCCCGTGATATCCGGCTGATCGACCTGGTTGGGCGTGCACAGGGTGAGGCTGGGGCAAGAGGCCTCAGGGTGTAAACGAGGGCGCTGCAACTGCTCATCGCGCTCAGGTTTCTTGAATGTGCGAGCCAGCGACAAGCGCCACTGCTGGCGGGCGCCCTCTCCCGTTTTCCAGGCCAAGTTCGCACTGGGCGCAAACAGCTGCCACTGCGGCTCAGCGTGGTAGTCGCCCTCGGTGATACGGTCTCGTTGCTGCGTCCAGCTCAAGCCCACACTGGTGGCCCATTGAGGCAAAGGGCGCCAGTCATGCTGCACAAAACCCTCCACGCGCTGCCCGGCTACATGACGCGAGGCCCCAAAGGCAGCGGTTGCACTGACGGGTACACCGTCCTGCAATTCGAACCCAGACATTCGATCACGCACGCCCCGCCACTTCCATCCAAGCTTGAGGTCATGCTCCTTCGGCAAAGCAGGAATCCAAGTCACATCCGCGAAGTGAAATGCGTAGTCGTTCGAATGGTCGTGCCACAACAGTTGTTCCCCTGGCGTACCTGCCTGCAGCCGCTGGGACAGGTCCGTCCCGCTCTTGTTGTGAGTGCCCGAAAAGCCGATGCGCCACTCATTCAGCGATGCATCGCTGCGCGTCCATTTGAGCCCATAGTTCAGCCCTTGGGTGTAGCCCGTGACTCGGCTGCTCACACAACGCCCAGCCTCCGTGCAGCCGTCATGTTCGCCTTCGTTGCGTAGCAAGACAGCACTGACATCCAGTTCGGCCCGACCCAGCTCTGGCCCTCGCAATTGGTTGTCAACACTCACGATAAAGAACTGCGCGCGCGTGAAGTCGCTGCGATGTTCAGAGGGAGGCGCACCCAAGCCCTCCCAGCGCGTCTCGGTTTCGCTCGCCAGATCTCTGGTTGAACCTGTGACACGCAGGCGCAAGCTCCATGCCTCAGGCCGAAGCTCCTGGTTCTTGGTCCAGGTGAAACTGGCCCCCTTCCTCCCCTCGCCGCCACTGCCCGTCAGTGCGAGTGACTCCGAGGGCTTGCGGGCCACACGCCGCATGACCACATTGATGCTTCCAGCCACACCAAACGGCCCCAGTTCGGCGGTCGCAGCGCGAACGATCTCGATGCGCTCAATCTGATCCAAGGTCAGCTTGTCGAGGTTGTTGCCCGGCTGGGGCGGCTTGCCATCCACCAGCACCTGGGTGTAGTTCGGCAAGCCCATCAGCCCGATCCGGCCGTCTGCCGTGACGGTCAGGCCCGGCTCCTGCTTCAGAAATTCAAGGGCACTGCCAGCAGCACTGGCTTGCAGCCGTGCCCGACCAATCACGCGCTTGCCTGCAGCAAACTCCTCAAAACCACCCGATGCTGCAGGCGCTGCCTCGACGGTAACTTGGGGCAGGCTGGTCGTCGGGGGAACAACGGGATCGGCATTCGCCTCCTCGGACACAGCAAGTTGAGCCATGCATGCCAAAGCGGCGCCTTTCAGAAAAACGCTGAGCGAAGAGTCCAAGATCAGCCATCCACTCTCAAACACATGTTCGTATGCCCGAATGAACCTAAAGAGTGCGCATTTCAATCGCAACACAAGGCCGTTGCAACATGAAGTCACGCCACGGCGGCGCTGCACGACCGGCCCTCGGGCTTTCCCTCCCCCGCACTTCAGGGCCTGAGATATTGCGAGCCCCTCACTCTCACCTCACAAGCCAGCCATTGAGGCTGACCGCCTTGGCGGCATGGGCCCATGCCGAGCCTTGTTTATGAGTTGAGCTGCACATGCATCTGAAACCATTGCCCCCGCGTCCTCATCCAATTCTCGCGGCTCCGCCTCCGGCC
>JAIXSD010000735.1 GCA_027484885.1 Rubrivivax sp. | reverse complement strand
TGCTGCTGGTGGCCGACAAGCCGCATTTCCTGCCGGTGCTGCCCAGCGGCCGCTTTGTGCAGCAGACCTTGCTGACCCGGCTGCGCCGCGCCACCGGCCTGGCCGATCTCAGCCCCATCCACCGCATCGACCGCGAGACCGCCGGTCTGGTGGTCTTCAGCCTGCAGCCGGCCACGCGCGGCGCCTACCAGGCCTTGTTCCGCGAGCGCGCGGTGCACAAGGTCTACGAGGCCGTGGCCGGCCTGCCCGAGCCGCTGGGCCTGAGCCTGCCGCTGACCCGCCGCAGCCGCTTGCAAGAGCGCAGCGAGGCCTTCATGCAGATGGAAGAGGTGGCGGGCGAGCCCAATGCCGAGACGCGGGTCGAGCTGCTGCAGCGCCACCCCAGCCTGCCCCTGGCCCACTACCGCCTGAGCCCCAGCACCGGCCAGAAACACCAGCTGCGCGCCCATATGAACGCCCTGGGCCTGCCCTTGCTGGGTGACCGCATCTACCCGCAGCTGCTGCCGCCCGAGCCCATCGAGGCGCCGGACTACAGCCAGCCCTTGCAGCTGCTGGCGCGCGGCCTCGCCTTTCGCGACCCCATCAGCGGCGAGCCCCGCGAGTTCGCGAGCCAGCGGCAGCTGCTGGCTTTCTGAGGCCCGCTTGGGCTAGAAATCCAGCAGCAGCTGGGCGCTGAACATATCGCCGCGCCGGCCGTAGGTGCGGCCCCAGAGGTAGGCGGCATTGACGCTCAGGCCCTGCTGGCCCTCCGGCACCCAGTGCAGCATGGGCCCGGCCCGGTGTGACTGGCGGGCGGCGGGCAGCCAGTGGTCCCAGCGCCCCAGCTCGCCAAAACCTTGCAGGCCCAGGCGCAGGCCCGGCTGCAGCGGCCGCGAGGCCTGCCATTGCAGCTTGAGCTGGGTGCCCTCGCGGCGGGCCCAGTCGTGCTCCAGCAGCAGGTTGAGGTTGAGGCGGGTCAGGCCCCAGTCGCCCTGCCAGGCTGGGCCGATCTCCAGTGCCGTGCCGGCCTGGCGGCCGCGGTTGTGGATCAGCTGGCTGTGCAGGGCCAGCTCGTACGGGCTGTCGGCGCTGCTGAGCAGCCACTGGTTCATCCAGTTCAGCGAGCTGAGCTTCTGCGAGCGCCAGCCGGGGCCGATCCAGCTGAGCAGGATTTCGCTGGTCCAGCGCTTGCTGAAGCCGTGGCGCAGGCCCAGCTCGGGCCAGAGCAAGGCCGCCTCGCCCGGGGCCTGCACGCTCCAGTAGCGCAGGTCCAGCGCGCTCTTGCCGGCGGCGGCATAGGGGCGCACCAGGTAATAGCCGGGATCGGCCGCGGCGCCCAGCGTGGCCACGGCGGTGCCGACGAGCAGGGCGCAGCGGGCCAGGCCTTGCAAACGGGGGCGGCGGCATTCAAAGAGGCGTGCCATGGTGAGGCGGGAGCATAGCGGCTTGTTTCCACAGATTGGGGGCCACGCCCGGCCGCTAATATCGGGGCCATGATCACTGCGCTCGACCTGGCCCTCATCTACCTGATTGCTGCTGTGCTGGGCGTGGTCGCCTGCCGCTTGCTGAAGCTGCCGCCCATGCTGGGCTATCTGGCCGTGGGCGTGCTGATCGGCCCCAATGCCCTGGCCCTGGCGGGCGACACGGTGGGCATCCGCTACCTGGCCGAGTTCGGCGTGGTGTTTCTGATGTTTGTGATCGGGCTGGAGTTCAACCTGCCCAAGCTGCGCAGCATGCGCCACCTGGTCTTCGGCCTCGGGCTCTTGCAGGTGCTGATCACCATCGTCGCCACCATCGCCGGCCACTACCTGCTACGCGCTGGCTTGCAGCTGCTGGGCCTGCCCTGGGAGCTGAGCTGGCAAGGCGCCCTGGTGCTGGGCGCGGCCATGGCCATGAGCAGCACGGCCATCGTCGTCAAGCTGATGGCCGAGCGCCTGGAGCTGGAGAGCGAGCATGGCCGCCGCGTGGTGGGCGTGCTGCTGTTCCAGGATCTGGCCGTGGTGCCCTTGCTGGTGCTGATCCCGGCGCTCAACAGCGACGGCCCGGCCATGGCCCAGTCCCTGGGCTGGGCCTTGCTCAAGGCGGTTGCCCTGCTGGCCTTGCTGCTGGTGGGCGGCCAGAAGCTGATGCGCTGGTGGCTGACCCTGGTGGCACGGCGCAAGAGCGACGAGCTTTTCATGCTCAACCTGCTGCTGGTCACCCTGGGCCTGGCCTGGCTGACCGAGCATGCCGGCCTGTCCCTCGCCCTGGGTGCCTTCGTCGCCGGCATGCTGATCGCCGAGACCGAATACAAGCACCAGGTGGAGACCGACATCCGGCCCTTTCACGATGTGCTGCTGGGCCTGTTCTTCATCACCATCGGCATGAAGCTGGACTGGAGCACCCTGGCCCAGCAATGGCCGCTGGTGATTGCGCTCAGCGTGCTGCCGGTGCTGGCCAAGTTCGCCCTGATCGCCGGCCTGGCCTGGCTGTTCAAGGCACCGACCGGCGTGGCCTTGCGCACCGGCCTCTACCTGGCCCAGGCCGGTGAGTTCGGCTTTGTGCTGCTGACCCTGGGTGCCCAGCACCAGCTGATCGCGCCGCAGTGGGTCAGCGCGGTGCTGGCAAGCATGGTGCTGTCCATGCTCGCCACGCCCTTCTTGATCATGTACAGCAACCGCATCGTCATGAAGCTGTCCAGCAGCGACTGGATGATGCAGTCGCTGCAGCTGACCACCATCGCCAAGAAGTCCATCAAGGCGCAGGC
>JAIXSD010000196.1 GCA_027484885.1 Rubrivivax sp. | reverse complement strand
TGGGCTCCATGGGCAATGACTCGCCCCTGGCTGTGCTGTCCAGCAAGGACAAGCCGCTGTTCAATTACTTCAAGCAGCTGTTCGCCCAGGTGACCAACCCGCCGATCGATCCGATCCGCGAGGCCATCGTGATGTCGCTCAACAGCTTCATCGGCCCCAAGCCCAATCTGCTGGACATCAACGCGGTGAACCCGCCCATGCGTTTGGAGGTCTCGCAGCCGGTGCTGGACTTCAAGGACATGGCTCGCCTGCGCCAGATCGAAGCGCACACCCACGGCAAGTTCAAGCCCTACGAGCTGGACATCACCTACCCGCTGGCCTGGGGCCATGAGGGCGTCGAGGCGCAGCTGGCCTCGCTGTGCGCCGAATCGGTGGACGCAATCAAGAGCGGCCACAACATCCTCATCATCACCGACCGCGGCCTGAGCGACAGCCGCGTGGCCATCCCGGCTTTGCTGGCGCTGTCCGCCATCCACCACCATCTGGTGCGCGAGGGCCGCCGCACCACGGCCGGCCTGGTCGTGGAAACCGGCAGCGCCCGCGAGGTGCACCACTTCGCCGTGCTGGCTGGCTTCGGCGCCGAGGCGGTTCACCCTTACCTGGCCCTGGAGACCTTGACGGAAATCGCTGCCGGCCTGCCGGGCCAGCTGTCTGCCGACAAAGCCATCTACAACTACATCAAGGGCATCGGCAAAGGCCTGTCCAAGATCATGTCCAAGATGGGCATTTCCACCTACATGTCCTACTGCGGCGCACAGATCTTTGAGGCCATTGGCCTGAAGAGCGACTTCGTCGAGAAGTACTTCCGCGGCACGCCCACGCAGGTTGGCGGCATCGGTGTGTTCGAAGTGGCCGAAGAAGCCATTCGCCTGCACCGCGCCGCCTTCGGCGACGACCCGGTGCTGAACACCATGCTGGATGCCGGCGGTGAGTACGCCTGGCGCGCCCGCGGTGAAGAGCATATGTGGACGCCGGACGCCATCGCCAAGCTGCAGCACAGCGCCCGCAGCGGCAAGTTCGACAGCTACAAGGAGTACGCGCAGATCATCAACGACCAAAGCAAGCGCCACATGACGCTGCGTGGTCTGTTTGAGTTCAAGTTCGATCCGAGCAAGGCGATCCCGCTCGATGAGGTCGAGCCTGCGGCAGAGATCGTCAAGCGCTTCGCCACTGGCGCCATGTCGCTCGGCTCCATCTCCACTGAGGCCCATGCCACCCTGGCCGTGGCCATGAACCGCATCGGCGGCAAGAGCAACACCGGCGAAGGTGGCGAGGACCCGGCGCGTTATCGCAACGAGCTCAAGGGCATCAAGATCACGGCCGGCACCAAGGTGTCTGATGTGATTGGCAACAAAGTCATCGCTGTCGACTACGAGCTCAAGGAAGGCGATTCCCTGCGCTCCAAGATCAAGCAGGTGGCCTCGGGCCGCTTCGGTGTCACCACCGAATACCTGGTCAGCGCCGATCAGATCCAGATCAAGATGGCCCAGGGCGCCAAGCCGGGTGAGGGTGGCCAGCTGCCTGGCGGCAAGGTCAGCGAGTACATCGGTTTCCTGCGTTACTCGGTGCCGGGTGTGGGCTTGATCTCGCCGCCGCCGCACCACGACATCTACTCCATCGAAGACCTGGCTCAGCTGATCCACGACCTGAAGAACGTCAACCCCAAGGCCGATGTCTCGGTCAAGCTGGTGTCAGAAGTCGGCGTGGGCACCATCGCCGCCGGTGTGACCAAGGCCAAGGCCGACCACCTGGTCATCGCCGGCCACGACGGCGGCACAGGCGCTTCGCCCTGGAGCTCGATCAAGCATGCCGGCACGCCCTGGGAACTGGGCTTGGCCGAAGCCCAGCAGACCCTGGTGCTGAACCGCCTGCGCGGCCGCGTGCGGGTGCAGGCCGACGGTCAGATGAAGACCGGCCGCGATGTGGTCATCGGTGCCTTGCTGGGCGCGGACGAATTCGGCTTCGCCACCGCGCCCTTGGTGGCCGAAGGCTGCATCATGATGCGCAAGTGCCACCTCAACACCTGCCCGGTGGGCGTGGCCACGCAAGATCCGCTGCTGCGCGCCAAGTTCACCGGCAAGCCCGAGCATGTGGTGAACTACTTCTTCTTCGTGGCCGAGGAGGCACGCCAGATCATGGCCCAGCTGGGCATTCGCAAGTTCGAAGATCTGGTCGGCCGCAGCGATCTGCTGGACACCAAGAAGGGCATTACCCACTGGAAGGCCAAGGGCCTGGACTTCAGCCGCGTCTTCCACCGCCCGGCCTTGCCCGCCGAAGTGGCGCGCACCCATGTGGACGTGCAAGACCATGGCCTGGATCGCGCGCTCGATGTGAAGCTGATCGAGAAGTGCCTGCCCGCCTTCGAGAAGGGCGAGAAGGTGCAGTTCATGCAGGAGGTCAGCAATGTGCGCCGCACCGTGGGCGCCATGCTGTCGGGTGAGCTGATCCGCCGCCGGCCTGAGGGCCTGCCCGACCACACCATCTTCATCCAGATGGAAGGCACGGGCGGCCAGAGCTTTGGTGCCTTCCTGGCCCAGGGCATTACCTTCTATTTGATCGGTGACGCCAACGACTACACCGGCAAGGGCCTGTCCGGTGGCCGCGTGGTGGTGCGCCCCAGCATCGACTTCCGTGGTGATGCGACGCAAAACATCATCGTCGGCAACACCGTGCTCTATGGTGCCACGCGTGGCGAGGCCTTCTTCCGCGGCGTGGCGGGTGAGCGTTTTGCGGTGCGGCTGTCGGGTGCCTCGGCCGTGGTGGAGGGCACGGGCGACCATGGATGCGAGTACATGACCGGTGGCACCGTCGCCGTGCTGGGCAAGACCGGCCGCAATTTCGCCGCCGGCATGAGCGGCGGCATCGCCTACGTCTACGACGAGGACGGCCAATTCGCCAAGCGTTGCAACACCAGCATGGTGGCACTCGACAAGCTGCTGCCCGCGCATGAGCAGGAAGCCACCGTGGACCGCGCCATCTGGCACCACCTCGGTGATGCCGAGGCGCAGACCGACGAAGCCATCCTCAAGAAGATGCTGGAGGACCACCACCGCTGGACCGGCAGCGCCCGTGCCCGCCACATCCTCGACCACTGGGCCGATTCGCGTGCCAAGTTCGTCAAGGTCTTCCCGCATGAATACCGCCGCGCACTCGGCGAGATCCATGCGGCCAAGGAAGCGGCTTCGACCATCGAGCAAGCCAAGGCCCCCGTGGCGGCCAAAGCGGCGCTCAAGGCCTGAACCCGGCCTGTCAACGGTGAGCAGCAGGTCAGATGATGGAAACGACTCTGACCCCATAAATTGAATTTTCATGGGTGGAGTTTCTGAAATGACTCTGACTCCATTTAAGAGTTTTAGGAGCGAAGCATGGGCAAGGTAACGGGCTTCATGGAGTACCAGCGGCTGGAAGAGGGCTACGAGCCGGTCAGCACGCGGGTCAAGAATTACAAGGAATTCGTGATCGGCCTGAGCGCCGACCAGTCCAAGCAGCAGGCCGCCCGCTGCATGGATTGCGGCACGCCGTTCTGCAACAACGGCTGCCCGGTCAACAACATCATTCCGGATTTCAACGACCTGGTGTACCGCGGCGATTGGGCCAATGCGATCACCATCCTGCACAGCACCAACAACTTCCCCGAGTTCACCGGCCGCATCTGCCCCGCGCCCTGCGAGGCGGCCTGTACGCTGAACGTCAACGATGATGCGGTGGGCATCAAGTCCATCGAGCACGCCATCATCGACCGCGCCTGGGCCGAGGGTTGGGTGCAGCCGCAAGCGCCCAAGCGCAAGACCGGCAAGACCGTGGCCATCGTCGGCTCCGGCCCGGCGGGCCTGGCGGCCGCGCAGCAACTGGCCCGTGCCGGCCACAGCGTCACCGTGTTCGAGAAGAACGACCGTGTCGGCGGCCTGCTGCGCTACGGCATCCCCGACTTCAAGATGGAGAAGTCCCACATCGACCGCCGCGTGGCGCAGATGGAAGCCGAGGGCGTGGTCTTCCGCACCGGCGTGCTGGTGGCGTCCCTGCCGGAAGGCTCCAAGGTCACCAACTGGGCCAAGGACAGCATCAGCCCGGACGAGCTCAAGGCGCAGTTCGACGCCGTGCTGCTCAGCGGCGGCGCTGAATCCAGCCGCGATCTGCCCGTGCCGGGCCGTGATCTGGCCGGCATCCATTTCGCGATGGAATTCCTGCCGCAGCAGAACAAGGTCAATGCCGGCGACAAGCTCAAGGGCCAGATCCGCGCCGACGGCAAGCATGTGGTCGTGATCGGCGGTGGCGATACCGGCAGCGATTGCGTGGGCACCAGCAACCGCCACGGCGCCAAGAGCGTCACCCAGTTCGAGCTCATGCCCCAGCCGCCCGAGGTGGAAGACCGCCCGCTGACCTGGCCCTACTGGCCGCTCAAGCTGCGCACCTCCAGCAGCCACGAAGAAGGCTGCGAGCGCGAGTTCGCCATCTCGACCAAGGAATTCCTCGGCGAGAAGGGCAAGCTCACCGGCGTGAAGACCGTGCGCGTGGAATGGCAGGGCGGCAAGATGGTCGAAGTGCCCGGTTCCGAGCAGATCATCAAGGCCGATCTGGTCTTCCTGGCCATGGGCTTCGTGGCACCGGTCGCCACCGTGCTCGACGCCTTCGGCGTCAG
>JAIXSD010000297.1 GCA_027484885.1 Rubrivivax sp. | reverse complement strand
GGCATGGAGGCCTGCAGATCGTCGTGCAGGGTGAAGGGCGGGTTGACCACGAACATGCCGCTGCCCAGCATGCCGAAGCCGCGCACGTCCTCCTGCTGCTCGACGGTCAGGCGCACATGGAGCCAGCCTTTTTTGGCGCCGGCATCGGCGGCGGCCTTGAGGCGCTGCACCAGCTGCGCCGCCTCCAGCAGCTGCAGCTGCGGATACCAGATCAGGAACACGCCCTCGGCAAAGCGCTCCAGGCCTTCGCGCAGGGCGGTGACGACCTTGCCGTAATCGGTCTTGAGCTCGTAGGACGGATCCATCAGCACCACGGCGCGGCGCGAGGGCGGCGGCAGCTCGGCGCGCATGGCGCTGAAGCCGTCTTTGTCGCTGACCTGGGTGTTGGGCCGGGTGGAGAGGTAGGTTTCGAGGATGCGGTAGTCGGTGGGGTGCAGCTCGTAGACGCGCAGGCGGTCGGTGTCGCGCATCAGCAGATTGGCAATCGCCGGCGAGCCGGGGTACTGGCGCAGCTGGCCGTCCGGGTTGAACAGGCGCACCGGCTCCATGTAACGGGCCAGCGGTTCAGGCAGGTCTTTGGCATCCCAGAGTTTGGAGACGCCGTGGACGTATTCGCCCTTCTTCTGCGCGTACTTGCCTTCGATCGAGTAACCGCCTGCACCCGCATGGGTGTCGACGAGGGTGTAGGGCTTCTCTTTTTCCGCCATGTAGCGGAGCACCTGGGTCAGAACCAGGTGCTTGAGAACATCGGCATGGTTGCCGGCATGGAAGGCGTGACGGTAGGCGAGCATGGGCGAACTGTAGCGTGCGCGGCCCGCGCGAGGGGTGTTCGCCCGCCCCGGCGGGGCCGGGAAAGCGTGCTCAATCGAGCGGAAAGGCGCCCGGGCTCAGGCCTCGGCCGGCGTCGGCCAGGGCCACGCTGTGGTGCGGGGCCTGGAACTGGCGCTCGGGGCGCAGGGCCAGACGCGGGCCGCCGGGCGCCTGGGCCACGCCGGCCTCCACGGCCCGGCCCTGCCAGCGCGAGCCGGGGCGCAGGCGGTAGTCGCCCTCAGATGCGTTGACGAAATCACCCCAAGCTGCGTGTCCGTTGCCCGAGGCTTCCCAGTCGCGCGCCGGCACCAGGCGGCTGGGGCCGGCGAACAGGTTGTTGAGCAGGCGCACGCGCACCGGCGCCGGGCCGCTCTGCGTTTTCAGCTGCAGAAAGCTGCCACCCGAGGCGCGCCGGTCGATCAGGGTGTTGTGCACCAGGATCAGCTCGTTCTCGGGCCAGACCTGGCCCTCGGCGCCGTAGGCCAGCAGGGCCGGGTTGTCGGTGTTCGCGCCTTGCACAATGAGATTGCCCATCACCCAGGCGCGGCCGCCGTTGGGGAACTCCAGCTCGTAGCTGGCGCGGCCATCGGGCTCGTCGCTGAGGCGGCTGTAGAGCAACTGTGTGAAGGCGGCGCGGCTTTTCAGCAGGTGGCCGAAGTGGCCGTGGTGCAGATGGCAGCCGATCACGCGCAGCTCGGCGATGCGGCCGGCGTAGAGGTTGTGGTTGTGGCGCTGGCCGGGCAGGATGGGGCCGAACTCGCAGTCTTCGAGATGCAGGCGGGCATCGGCTTCGTTGTTGCTCAGCAGGCCCGTCTGGTTGCCGTGGAAGCGGCAGTCGCGCAGATGCAGTGAGCCGCGGTCCATGCGGATGCCGGCGCCATTGCCATCGGGCACGCGGGCGCCGCTGAAGTCAAAGCCTTCGATGCGCTGCCCTTGGCCGGCCGTGACGAAAATGCCCTTGCCCATGATCTGGGCGCCCTCGGCCTTGAGCTGCACCCGGCCACCCACGGCGCGCAGATGCAGGCCGTTCTGCGGCCAGTAGGCCACGTCGGCCCGGTACTCGCCGGCGTCCACTTCGATCAGGCATCCATCGCCAGCGGCTTGTGCGGCGGCGGCGAGGCTGCGCAGCGCGCGTTGCGGGCCGACCTGCAGCACTTGCCGCGGCTGCGCCCAGGCCGCCACATGGCTGCCGGCCAGGGCGGCGGCCAGCCAGCGGCGCCGCGTCAGCTGGGCTTGGGCAAAAGCAAAGGATGAGGCAGGCGAAGCAAGCGAGGTAGGCATGGCGGCAGAGTCTATCCAGCTCCGGCATCTTGGCGCCGAGCGAGCCTTGCCACAGCGCGCAAGAACTTGCAGTCGAAAGGCCGTGCTGCGGGGGCGTTAATCTGCGGGCTGTTCCTGGTGTTTCATCTTTTTCGTTCGCGCTCCGCCGCGACTGTGTGAGTGCCCATGCCCAATCTTTTCGACCCTATCCAGATCGGCGATCTTTCGCTGTCCAACCGCATCGTCATGGCGCCCCTGACGCGCAGCCGCTCGCCCGGCCTGGTGCCCGGCGAGCTGGTGGTGGAGTACTACCGCCAGCGCGCCACCGCCGGCCTCATCATCAGCGAGGGCACTCAGGTGTGCGCTGAAGGCCAGGGTTATATCGACACGCCCGGCATCCACGCGCCCGAGCAGGTGGCCGGCTGGAAGCGCGTGACCGACGCGGTGCATGCGGCAGGCGGCAAGATCGCCGCCCAGCTCTGGCATGTGGGCCGCATCTCCCACACCAGCTTCCAGCCCGAAGGTCGGGCGCCGGTGTCCTCGACCGCCCGCCAGGCGGCCGGGCAGAGCTTCACCCAAGACGGCTTTGCGCCCAACTCCGCACCACGAGCGCTGCGCACCGAGGAGATCGCCGGCGTGGTGGCCCAGTTCGCCCATGCGGCCCGCTGCGCCATGGAGGCGGGCTTTGACGCGGTCGAGGTGCACGGCGCCAATGGCTATCTGCTCGACCAGTTCATGCGCGACAGCATCAACGACCGCACAGACGAGCACGGCGGTTCCATCGCCAACCGGGCGCGCTTCACCATCGAGGTGATGACGGCCGTGAGCCAGGCCATCGGCAGCGGCCGCGCCGGCCTGCGCCTGAGCCCGGTCACGCCCAGTAATGACGCCGCGCCCGACAGCCAGGCCCAGGCACTCTTCAACCATGTGGCCG
>JAIXSD010000128.1 GCA_027484885.1 Rubrivivax sp. | reverse complement strand
TGTGGTCCTGTGAGTGGGGATCCAGCGTCAGGATGTCGTTCTGGGCCGCCCAGCGCAGGGCGGCGGCTTGGGCGGGCACGCTGGTGGCGGCCGAGAGGCCCAGCGCCACGGCAAGCAAGGTGGCCTTGAGAAATTGGCGGTTCATCGTCTGTCGCTCCTGGGTCCCTGGGAAGGAATCGATGCTAACGAGGGCCGCGCGCTGCGGGCTAGTGGCTTGCCCGCATGCAGCGTTGCAGGAGCACGGCACCAGATCGTCACGTCATCGTTCGATCACGGCAATGTCCCGGGATCCTGTGGCCCAGCTCAAGCGGACGATCAGGCGCTTTACCATCCAAGACCCCGATGCCTTCGCCCCTTGCTATGCACATCATCCTCCCGATGCGAGTTTGGTTCGCCGAACTGCTTCGGCGCCGCCCGTCTGTCGGCATTGCCGCTCTGGCCGCTTTGCTCTTGCTGTCGGCCAGCCTCGGGCATGAAGGCCTGCGCGTGCCGCAGATGCTGCTGCTTGCCCTGCCCGGCCTGATCTGGCTGCGCTGGCCGGTGCGCAGCCCGTCCTGGCGGCGGCTGCGCCTGTTCGGTGTCGCGCTGCTGCTCGGGATTTTTCTGCTCGATGGCTTCTTGCGTGCCTATCTGCGCCAGCGCTATGCCGCCGTGCCCGACAGCACCCTGGTGCTCACTGCTGCAGCCAACACCAGCCCGCGCGAGGCCCTGGAGTACCTGATGGCGCAGGGGGCTCAATGGTGGCCGGGACTGGTGGCGCTTTTGCTGGCGCTGGGCCTGCTGCTCGGCCTGGTGCGCCTGGCCAGCCAGCAGCCGCCCCGCCCGCTGGGGACCGGCTCGCGTTGGCTGTGGCTGGGCCTGCTGCTGCTGTGCTGTGTGGCCCATGCCAGCAAGCCCTGGCGGCGCCATCACCCGGTGGCCTTCTGGCCCCATTGGGCGGTGTCGGTCGAGACCCTGCGCATGAACTGGTCTGACCAGAGCCAGCAGCGTGAGCTCCTGCTGGAACAGGCCCGGGCGTCCGGCGTGCGCGCCCTGGGCGCTGAGTCTTCGACGGTGGTGCTGGTGCTGACCGACAGCGTCAACCGGGACAATATGAGCTTGTATGGCTATCAGCGCGAGACCACTCCGCAGTTGCAGGCCTTGAGCCGTGAAGAGGGCGCGCGATTGCTGGTGCTGCCCCACGCGTGGTCGGTGCAGGCCACGACGGTGGCGGCGCTCGACGGCCTGTTCAGCTTTGGCGGCAGCATGGCGGCACAGCCTGGCTCGGCGGCGCCTGCGCCTGGCCACATCCTGGCTTTGGCCCGTGCGGCCGGCTACCGTGTCTGGTGGATGAGCAACCATGACGACCTCGCCATCGAGCAGCAGCATGCCCAGCTGGCCGACACCGTCGAAATGATCAATCGCGAGCCAGGGCGTTCCTCCTCCATGCTGGATGGTGAGCTGCTGGACTCCCTGGAGGAGGCCTTGGCCGATCGCTCCGCGTCGCGCAAGCTGATCGTGCTTCATCTGCTGGGCGCGCACCCGCATTACCGCTTGCGAGCGCCCGAGGCGCTGCGGCCTTTCGAGCAGGGTGGCGATGCGGTGGAGCGCGAGATGCAGCGTCAGCAGCGTCCCGTCTGGTTGCGCGAACAGCGGCAAGACTATGACGCAGTCATTCGCTACCACGACGGGGTGGTTGCCGAGACCTTGCGAATGCTCAGGCGCCATGTGCCTGCAGGAGGCGAGGCGGCCTGGATGTATCTGTCGGACCATGGGCAGGAGGTCGGACACCGCATCGATCACGCCGGCCACAGCCCCGGCACCGAAGCGGGCTATCGGATCCCGGCCATGCTGTGGCGTACGCCGTTGGCCTTTGCCCCGGGCAGCGACCAGCAGCCGTTTCGGGCCGATTGGACGGGCTGGACGCTGGCCGAGCTCCTGCGCATCGAATGGCCAGGCATGGAGCCGGCGCGCAATGTGCTCGACCCGCGCTATCGTTGGGAGGCACCGCAGCTGCCGATCGGCGAGGTGGACTTCGCGCGCTGAGTGCGCCACCAGCCCCGATGGTTCGCGAGGCTGGGTGTTCAGCGACGACGTTCCAGCTGCATTTGCAATGCCTGGCTCGGCCGCAAGGTGACGTCCAGGCGCGGCGTGGGCGCTGCCATTCCCGGCAACGGCGCCAAGCGGAAGTGCTGCAGGATCAAGGCGCCGATCACCAGCATTTCGGTCGTGGCGAAATGGCTGCCCAGGCAGACGCGCGGGCCGGCGCCGAAGGGCAGGTAGGCGCCGCGGGGGATTTCGCCGTGGCCGCTGGCCGGGTCGAAGCGCTCGGGGCGGAAGGCGTCTGGCTCCTGGAACCAGCGCGGGTCGCGTTGCGTCAGGGCCGGGGTCAGGCGGACCATGGCGCCGGGCGGAATCTCGCAGCCGGCCACCTGGATGGGCGTGGCGGCGATGCGGGTGATCAGGGCGGCGCCTGGCGGGTAGAGGCGCAGCGTCTCCTTGATGCTGCGGCTCAAACGTGGCAACTGGGGTAGATCGGCCGCCGTGGGCGCGCGCCCGGCCAGCACCTGGTCCAGCTCTTCGGCAATCGCCTGCTGCTCTTGCGGATGGCTGGCCATGCACCAGCCCCACCAGGTCAGCGCGGCGGCCGTGGTCTCGTGGCCGGCCAGAAAGGTGGTCATGCATTCATCGCGCAGGCCGCGCTCGTCGAAGCCTCGGCCCTCGGCATCACGGGCCCGGATCATCATGTCCAGCAGGTCGTCGTGCGGCGTGTCGTCCTCGCGCCGGCGCGCCAGCTCGCGGCGGATGAAGCCATCCAGCGTCGCCAGGGCACGCCGCTTTGGCGCTTTCCAGGGTGCCCACAGCGGGCTGCTCACGGGCCAGTAAAACTCACCCATGGCCACCACGCTGAGCACATGCACGGCCTCGGCCGCAGCGCGGCCCTGGGCCTCGTCGCTGCGCGAGAACAGGCTGCGCAGGATCACCTCCATGGTCAGCTGGGTCATGGCGGCCTCGAAGCCAAAAGCCTCGCGGTCGGCGCCCTCCCAACGTTGTAGCGCTTGCTGTCCGGCGGCCACCATCAGTGGCAGCAGGGCGTCCACCCGCTTGGGCGCAAAGCCGGGCTGCAGCATCTGGCGCTGGCGCTTCCAGGGCGCGCCTTCTGCCACCAGCACGCTCTGGCCATGGGCCGAGGCAAAGATCTCGGTCGCGCGCGGCCAGCGGATCAGCTGCTCATGCGAGGCCACCAGCAGCTCGCGCACATGCTCGGGGTGCACAAAGCTGTAGTCGCGGTAGAGCATCAGGCGCTGCTGCACCACATCGCCCCAGCGCTGGTGCCAGCCCTGCACCGTGCCGAGGTAATCCTTGCGCAGGGCGCGCAGCTGCTGAAAGCCGATGCCGGAAGGGCCAGAAGGGCCGGATGGGCCAGACCGGCTTGCGGCAGGCTGAGAGGGCCGCGCCTTGCCGGCGCTGGCTGGAAGGTGGGTGGGGCTGTGCTCGTCCATGCGGCGCATCATGGCCAGGCCGCGAGCGCGCGTCTTGAACGAAATCGACACGAGGCCGGTCTTGTACGCAGGGCGTGCGGCCTCGGGCTGGCGCGCTGCCTACACTTCCGCCATGCCCACCGACCGCCACCCTGATGCCGTTGCCCGCCTGCTGGTGCCCAGCCTGGCCTTGGCGGGCTGCGTGCGGGCCTGCCTGTGGCGCGACACCACCGGCGTGGCCGAGGCGCTCAGCCCCGCCCAGCGCGACAGCCACTTCGCCGCCACCCCGCTGTGCGGCCTGACCTGGACGCTGCAAGGCGGCGGCTGGGAGGTGGAGGCCAACGGCCAGCTGCGGCCCATCGAACACCGCGCCCTGCTCGGTGGGCCGCGCAGCCGGCCGGCGCATTTCCGCTCCGAGGCTGGCATCCGCAGCTTCATGGTGGCCTTGCAGCCCGAGGCCTTGCATGCTCTAACCGGCCTCGATCTTGCCGCCTTGCTGGACCGTTATGTGCCGATCGACAGTGTCCTGCCCGGCGAGGACTGGCGCCAGCTGAGCGTCCAGATGCTGGCCGCCCAGGACGAGCAGCAGTGCATGGCGCTGCTGGAAGCTTTTTTCCTGCCGCGCTGGCGGGCGCTGCAGCAGGAACGGACCGCCGCTCCCGAGCGCGGCCGCTACCGCGACTGGATGCAACACCTGGCCCTGCGCGCCATCGCCGGCGGCCACGGTGCCAGCCTGCGCCAGATGGAGCGGCGCATCAAGCAGTGGAGCGGCCAAAGCCTGCGCGCCCTGCGCGGCATCAGCCGGGCCGAGGCCACCTTCTTCCAGGTGCGCCGCGAGATGGAGGCCGGCGAGCTGGTCTGGAGCGCCCTGGCCCAGGACGCGGGCTACACCGACCAGGCCCACCTGTGCCGTGAGACCCGCCGCGTCACCGGCTTCAGCCCCGAAGAGCTGCGCCGCCGCATCGAAGAGGACGAGGCCTTCTGGCCCTATCGCATCTGGGCCTGATGATCCCCGCGCCTGGCCCGGCCATGCTGTTTTGATGCAGGGTGCACCCCTTTGGGGGATGCCGTGGATCAGTAATAACCCGCTGTTAGCATGCGCCCGCCTCGCAGGGAGGTGCTAGTTATCAAGAAGTCACACGAATGAAAAAAACAGTCGCCATGGCCGCCCTGGTCATGATCAGCGGGGGAGTGTTTGCCGCCGAAACGTCCACCTACTTGGGCGTAGATGTTGGAAGCAGCCGGCTTGAAGCCTTGAATCAACGGGCCGAGGCCGCAAGCAGCGTGGGCGCCACCCTGGGCCACCGCTTCAATGAGTACCTGGCCCTCGAACTGAAGGCGCAAAAGCTCGGCCACTGGGCGCTGGATGGCACGAACTATCGGGCCAGCGCTTTGAAGGCCTCGGCTTTGGCTTACCTGCCGGTGAGCGAGCGCACGCAGCTGTTCGCCCGCATCGGCTATGGGCGCAACAGCTTGGAGGCTTCGGCCCCGTCCTCCAAAAGCACGCTGAGCCGCAGCCAGCTGCTGGTGGGGGCCGGGATCAGCTACCAGTTCAGTCCTCAGTGGAGCGCGCGCTTGGAGCTCAACCACCAGGGCGATCAGCCCATGCGCTGCAGCCTGGGCCAGGCCAAGGTCACGGTGAACCCGTACAGCCTGGGCCTTTACTACGCCCTCTGAGCGCGCTGACCCCGCGCGAGTCACGGCTTCAGCGTTCCCCTGCCGTTTCGGCTCGCCAGCAGCTGCCGTCTTCCTCGCTGCAGAAGGACGCCAGCAAGGCCGTGTCCAGGGCCTGGCCAGGCAATGGCAATTCTTCGTTGGGCCAGCGCTTGACCAGATGGCCGTTGGCCACGCCGCCGGCGTGCAGCGCTTGGTAGGCCCGGCGGTGCTGCATGGTCACACCGCCGTTGGCGTTGGCGATGATGCGGCTCTCGCCCAGCTGCCAGGGCTCGAAGTAGGCGTCGGCCAGGCGGTCGACCTCGCGGAAGTAGGCGCGGGCACCTTCGGCGTCGAGCTTGCGGCG
>JAIXSD010000388.1 GCA_027484885.1 Rubrivivax sp. | reverse complement strand
GCCAGCACATGGTCGGCCTTGCCGGCCAGGCCTTGGGTGTAGGTGGGGGGATGCTCACAGAGCCAGAGCTCGTCTTCGGTCTCGGGCCCGCGCGTTTCGCTGAAGGCCCGCATGGCGTCGACCGTCTCGGCATAGTCGACCCGGCCCAGGTTTTTCACAATCATGGCGACATGGTAGCCAAGCCTGCAGGGCGGCGTGAAATCGGCTACCGTCTGGCCCTTCTGACCCGGAGCCCTTCACCGATGCCCACGCTGCGCCCGACCTTTTTCTGGAAGACAAGAAACACCTGCGTGGCGGCCCTGCTCGCGCTCGGTCTCACCCCGCTGTGGGCACAAGAAAGCGCAGCGGCCGAGCCGCCGGCCACGCCGCTGGAGCGCGCCGTGCAGGACTACGAAGCGGGTGATCTGAAAGCGGCCGCACGGGCGTTCAAAGCCCTGTCGGTCCAGGCTCGCCCCCTGCCCCTGGCCGACTACAACCTGGCCATGATGCATTTGCGCGAGGAACTGCCCCAAGCCAGCCCGCGACGGGCCGAGCGCCTGCTCAAGCGCGCGGCTGCCGGCGGCCTGGTGCGCGCCGAGCTGGCCCTGGCCCAGCTGTATGAACAAGGCCTGCTGGGCAAGCCGAATCTGGCGCAAGCCAAGGCCTGGAATCTGCGCGCCGCCGAGCGCGGCAGCAGCGAGGCCCAGGTCGCCCTGGCCACCGCCTACTACCTCGGGCGCGGCACACCGCCGAACCCCGAGCAAGCCGCGCACTGGTTCCGCGAGGCGGCCAAATCGGGCGATGTGGGCGCGCAATACCTGCTCGCCTCGATGTACGAAACCGGCCTGGGCGTGCCGGCCGATCTGCGCCTGGCCCGCTACTGGTACGACATCGCCGCACGCAACGGCGACGAAGGCGCGCCCTACAAGCTCAAGGCCATTGACGCGCAGCTCGGGTTGGCCGAGTGAATCAGTGCCAGCTCAGAGCACCACTTTCACCATCGGGTGCGTGGACAGTGTGCGGTAGAGCTCGTCGAGCTGCTCGCGGCTGGTCACGCGCACGGTGAGGGTCAGGCCCAGGTAATTGCCGGCCTTGCTGGGGCGCTGCTCCACGGTGGCGGGGTCAAAGCCCGGGTCGAAGGCCTGGGCCACCTGCACGACGGCTTCCACATAACCCTCTGCCTTGGCGCCCATCACCTTGATGGGGAAATGGGCCGGGTAGGTGATCAGCGACTGCTCGGGCGGGATGTCCGGCGGCGGCTGCATGGGGGGCAGTTGGCTCATGGTGCTTGTTCAACCATCAAAAGTTTCAGACTCAGCCACGCAGATGCGTCGCTTCAGATCGATTGCAAGGGCTTGGCGCGCTGGTAGGCCTCGTACAGCCGGGCGTAGACCGGGCCGGGCTTGCCGTGCAGGGCGCCATGGCCCACCGGCTGGTGGTCCAGGCGGGTGACGGCCAGCACTTCCTTGCCGGCCGAACTGAGGATGATCTCATCGGCCGCAAACAGCTCGGCCTCGGAGATGGGGCGCAGGTTGTAGCCGATGCCGCATTCCTCGCAGAGCTCGCGCAGCAGCTCGACACGGATGCCTTCGAGCAGGTCCTCGCTGCGCGGCGGGCCCAGCAAGGCGCCCTCCTTGACGATCCAGACATTAGAGGAGGCGCCCTCGGTCAGGAAACCGTCGCGCAACAGAATCGTCTCGGCCGCGCCCTCGTCGGCCGAGATCTGGCGGGCCAGCACATTGCCCAGCAGGGAGATGCTCTTGATGTCACCGCGCTGCCAGCGAAAGTCTCGCGCGCTGATGCAGGCCACGCCGCGGTGCCGCTCCTCGGCCGACATCGGCTTGGAGGCCATGCTGTAGGCAAACACCGTGGGCACGGCGCCCTCGGGCATGGCGTGGTTGCGCGGCGCCACGCCGCGCGTCACTTGCAGATAAATCAGCTGCTCGTCCGCCGCCACACCCTGCACCAACTCGCGCGCCAGCGCCAGCCACTGCGCGCGCAGCAGCGGGCTGGTGATGCGCAGCTTGGCCAGGTTGCGCTCCAGCCGCTCCATATGGGCCTCGAAGCGGAACAGGCGGCGCTCGTAGACCGGCAGCACCTCGTAAACCCCGTCGCCGAAGATGAAGCCCCGGTCCATGACCGAGATCTTGGCCTCGGCCAGGGGCTGGAACGTGCCGTTCAAATAGCAGCGGACATCGGGCAGAGCAAGCATGGGGCGGGCCTCCGGCTCCAAAAGAGTGTGCGTCGTCGTCAACCCCTAGCTTACGCCCGCCAGCCGCGGGCGCCCGCCGGGATCCTCACTTGATCCACAAGCGCAAGGCATCCCAGGCGCGGCCGAAGATGCCGGCCAGCGGCACCTCTTCCAGCACCACCAGGGGCACCTCGGCCACCGGCACGCCGCCGGCCGTGCTGACCTTGAGCGTGCCCACGCGTTGGCCCTTGCTCAGCGGGGCGACCAGGGGATCGGTGCGCTCGATTTGCGTCTGCAGCTTGGCGCCATCGCCGCGCGGCACGGCCACGAAGACCGCACCGGCCGCGCCCAGCTTGGCCTGCGGGCTGGCGCCCTTCCAGACCGGCACGGTGCTGATGGCGGCGTCCTTGTCGAAAAGGCGCACGGCGTCAAAGGCCGAGTAGCCCCAGTTCAGGAGCTTCTGGCTCTCGGTCGCACGCGCTTCCTTGGAGGCCGTGCCCATGACCACGCTCAGCAAGCGTCGCTTGCCATTGGGGAACTCGCGCTGGGCGCTGGAAACCAGGCAGTAACCAGCGGCCTCGGTGTAGCCGGTCTTCATGCCGTCGACGCTGGGGTCGCGGCGCAGCAGCAGATTGCGGTTTTCCTGACGGATCTTGTTGAAGGTGAACTCGCGCTGCGAGTAGTAGCCGTAGTACTCGGGAAAGTCGCGGATCAGGTTGGAGGCGATGATGGACAGATCGCGCGCGCTGCTCTTGTGGCCGGGCTCGGTCATGCCGGTCACGTTCTTGAACTGCGTGTTCTTCAGGCCCCAGGCCTGGGCCTGGCGGTTCATCAAGGCCACGAACTGCTCGACCGTGCCGGCCACGCCTTCGGCCAGGGCCACGGACGCATCATTGCCGCTCTGGATGATCATGCCGCGCAGCAACTCGTCGACCTTGGGCGTCATGGTCGTGTTGATGAACATCAGCGAGGGGTCGCCCTTGCGCTCGTCCCAGGCGCGGGTGGAAACCGGCAGGGCCTGCTCCAGGGTCAGGCGCTTGTCGCGCAGGGCGCCAAACACCACATAGGCCGTCATCAGCTTGGTCAGCGAGGCGGGGTCGTTGGGCGTGTCGGCATCGCGCTCGCTGAGCACGCGGTTGGCGCTCATGTCCAGCAGCAGATAGCTGCGCGCGGCGATCTCGGGGCCAGGCTGTTGAGCGGCGGCTTGGGCCGGGGCGGTCGTTGCCTGCGCCAGCGCCACGGGCGAAACCAGGGCCGAAGCAGCGGCCAGAGAGAAAGCGAGAGGGAGCGAGTAACGATTCATCACAGGGGTTCTTTCGACTCGGGTTCAGGCGAGTCCAGGCAGGGAAACAGGGACCAGCACAGAGCGGTAAATAGCGCGCTCAGGCTGGCCAGTTGCGCACGACCAGATTGCGCAACAGCGGCAGCTGGCCGTGGAAGAAATGGCCGACACCCGGCACCACCACCACCGGCAGGGACTGCGGCCGCGCCCAGTCCAGCACCGAGCTCAGGGGCACGACATCGTCCACCTCGCCGTGGATGACCAGGGTTTCGGGCGGCACCGGCGCGGTGTCGAAGCGGCTGGTCGCGGGGCCCACCAGCGCCAGCCGTTCAGCGCGCTGGTCTTCGGGCAGGCGCAGCGCGGCTTGCGAAGCCACATAGCCACCAAAGGAAAAGCCGGCCAGCACCAGCGGCTCGCCCGGCTCGCGCAGGGCGGCCAGCACGGCCAGGGCATCGTCGATCTCGCCGCGACCCTCGTCCCAGCCGCCTTCGGACTTGCCGATGCCGCGGAAATTGAAGCGGGCCACGCGGTAGCCCAGCTGCACAAAGGCGCGCGCCAGGGTCTGCACCACCTTGTTGTCCATGGTGCCGCCCTGGGTCGGGTTGGGGTGGCAGACCAGGGCCAGGCCACGCGTGGCCGGCATGGGCAGATCGGCATGGCCGCTGGCGGGCCGGTCGATGGCGCATTCGATGGCGCCGGCCGGGCCGGGCACCAGGCGTTTTTCAGTCAGGGAATTCATCGCGAAACCGCTGCGGCGTCAGCGGCCGACGTTGTCGGGCAGCACCAGGCGCTCGACCACTTCGCCGCCCTTGAGGTGCTTGTCGACGATCTCGTCGATGTCGCTCTGGTCCACATAGGTGTACCAGACGGCCTCGGGATAGACCACGGCCACCGGGCCGCCAGCGCACCGGTCCAGGCAACCGGCCTTGTTGACGCGCACGCCGCCCTGGCCGCCCAGGCCCAGATCGCGCACCCGCGCCTTGCAGTGGTCGAAGCCCGCCTGAGCGCCATGCTGAGCACAGCTGTTGTCACCGTTTTCGCGGTGGTTCAGGCAGAAGAAGATGTGGCGCTCGAAATAGCTCAT
>JAIXSD010000052.1 GCA_027484885.1 Rubrivivax sp. | reverse complement strand
GAAAGATTCGATGTAGGCGACGATGCGCTGGGCCGCTTCAAGGCATTCCGCGCTTTCGGCCACCAAGGCCAGCCGGATGCGACCGGCGCCGGGGTTCACGCCGTGGGCCTCGCGCGCCAGCAGGCTGCCGGGCAGCACGGCCACATTGTATTGAGCCAGCAAGCCCTGGGCGAAGGCGATGTCATCGCCGCCGTGGATGTGGCGGGGCACGCCGCACCAGAGGTAGAAGCCGGCGTCGGGCAAGGCCACGTCCATGTGGGCGGCGAGCAGCGGCGTGACGGCGGCGAACTTGGCGCGGTACTGCGCGCGGTTCTCGATCACATGGGCTTCGTCGTTCCAGGCGGCCACGCTGGCGGCCTGGACGATGGGGCTCATGGCGCTGCCGTGGTAGGTGCGGTAGAGCAGGAACTTCTTCAGCAGCGCCGCATCGCCGGCGACAAAGCCCGAGCGCATGCCCGGCACATTGCTGCGCTTGGACAGGCTGGTGAAGGCAATCAGGTTCTTGAAATCCGCGCGGCCCAGGCGTGCAGCCGCTTCCAGGCCGCCCAGCGGCGCTTCCTCGCGGAAGTAGATCTCCGAGTAGCACTCGTCCGAGGCGATCACAAAGCCGTGGCGGTCGCTGAGCTCGAAGAGCATGCGCCACTCGTCCAGGGGCATGACCGCACCAGTCGGGTTGCCGGGCGAGCAGACGTAGAGCAGCTGGGTGCGGGCCCAGGTGGCTTCGTCGATCTGCGACCAATCAGCGGCGAAGTTCTTGGCCGGGTCGCTGTTGGCAAAGGCGGTCTGCGCGCCGCCCAGCAGGGCCGCACCTTCGTAGATTTGGTAGAAGGGATTGGGGCAGACCACGGTGGCGCCCGCGCGGCTGGGGTCGATCACGGTTTGCGCCAGGGCGAACAGGGCCTCGCGCGAGCCATTGACCGGCAGCACCTGGGTGGCCGGATTGAGGCTCAGGCCGTAGCGGCGCTGCAGCCAGGCGCAGATGGCTTCACGCAGTGCCGGCTCACCGGCAGTGGCCGGGTAGCCTGACAAGCCCTTGAGGCTGGCCATCAAGGCGTCTTCGATCAGCTTGGGCGCCGGATGCTTGGGCTCACCGATGCCCAGGCTGATGGGCCGGTAAGCCGGGTTGGGCGTGATGCCGGCGTTCAGGGCCCGCAGACGCTCGAACGGATACGGGTGCAGCTTGTCGAGCAGCGGGTTGTGGGGCACGGAAGAGGCGGCAGCAGCGTTCATGACAGCGGTTGGGGGAATCGCCGGCATCATAGCCAGCCCAGGCACCCTGGCTGGCTACAGCGACAGGCAAGCCTGCCTTCGTGGTGGGTGGCGCCGTAGGCCACGGTGATTTCTTCGCCGACGGCAATCTCCTGCAGGGCGAAGAACTCGATGGCGCCGTCTTCCACGGTGATGCGGGCATTGGGCCGGCAGCTGTGGTTGGTGAAGCGCATGGGGTCGCTGGAGCGGGTGGCGTCCACCGCACGGCTGCTGGACAGCTCGACCAGCATGATGCGCTGGCGGCCCTGGGCGCGCCGCCGGGCCTCGGCCACGCTGATGGCTTCGCCGGTGAGTGCGCCGATCTTGGCGCCCGCGGGTATGGGCTCGGCCGCAAACACGCCGAAGCCATCGATGCGGCTGCGCCGCACCGTGACTTCGATCAGCTGGTAGGCCGGATGCGAGGCGAGGGCCAAGGCAGGCAGCTCAGCCGCGCTTCAGCGCAGCAGGCCGGATTCGAAGCCGTGGGCCGGCAGGTCCACGCGGGGCTGCTGCTTCCAGCCCTTTTTGCGGTGCTCGACCACCACATTGGTGTAGATGCCGCCGCGCACATACCACTTGGCGGTGATGCGGATGAAGCGCGGGTCGGTGACCTTGACGATGTCTTCCAGGATGGTGTTGGTCACCTTCTCGTGGAAGGCGCCCTCGTCGCGGTAGCTCCAGAAGTACATCTTCAGGCTCTTCAGCTCGACGCAGTACTGATCCGCAATCATGTCGATGGTGAAGTGCGCGAAATCGGGCTGGCCGGTCAGCGGGCAGTGGCAGGTGAACTCGGGCACCTGGAACTGGATCACATAGTCGCGCTCGGGGGCCGGGTTGGGGAAGACGTGCAGTTCCTTGCTCGGCGCCGAGGGCGGGTTGGGCGGCATCTCGCGCATCTTGGGCGCCGGCTTGGCGGCGGCAGATTTGGTTGCGGGCTTGATCGGCGCCTTGTAAGCCTCGGCGGGCAGCACGGCAGGCGCGGCGGCCTTGCGGCGGGGGGCGGCGGCTTTGGCAGCGGTCTTGGCGGTGGGGGTCTTGGACGAAGTGGAGGGCGAGGACTTGGCCATGGCGTCAATGCAGGGCGGCCACCGCGTCGAAACAACGCGACGGCGTGCCAAAAGATGGGGAAGGGCCGATGGTATCATCCAGGCCCGCTCAAGCCCCAGGTTTAAGGGCTTTTGTTCAAATAAATCAACAGCTTAGGAGGCTCGTTGGGAGCCGCTGCCGGTGCAAATCGAGCGGCCGCGCCCGGCGGGTAAGAATGGTCTTGCGCCCATGCGTCTGAACTCGATCAAGCTCTCGGGCTTCAAGTCCTTTGCCGATCCCACGGTGTTCCAGCTGCCCGGGCAGCTGGTGGGCGTGGTCGGGCCCAATGGCTGCGGCAAGTCCAACATCATGGACGCGGTGCGCTGGGTGCTGGGCGAGAGCAAGGCCTCCGAGCTGCGCGGCGAGTCCATGCAGGACGTGATCTTCAACGGCTCGGGCAACCGCAAGCCGGCCAGCCGCTCCAGCGTGGAGCTGGTGTTCGCCAACGAAGACGGCCGCGCCGGCGGCCAATGGAACCAGTTCTCGGAAATCGCCGTCAAGCGCGTCCTGACCCGCGATGGCACCTCCAGCTACTTCATCAACAACCAGCCCGTGCGCCGCCGCGATGTGCAGGATGTGTTCCTGGGCACCGGCCTGGGGCCGCGCGCCTACGCCATCATCGGCCAGGGCACCATCAGCCGCATCATCGAATCCAAGCCGGAAGAGATGCGCATGTTCCTGGAGGAGGCAGCCGGCGTCTCCAAGTACAAGGAACGCCGCCGTGAGACCGAGAACCGGCTCAAGGACACACGCGAGAACCTGACCCGCGTCGACGACATCCTGCGCGAGCTGAACAACAACCTCGAAAAGCTCGAAAAGCAGGCCGAGGTGGCCGCCAGCTACCGCGCCCTGCAGGATGCCGGCACCCTGAAGCTGCACCAGCTCTGGTTCCTCAAGCACCGCGACGCCACTTCCGAGCAAGGCCGGGTTAAGGCCGAGCACCTGGAGGCCGTCAATGCGCTGGAATCGCGCATGGCTGAGCTGCGCCAGGTCGAGGCGGAACTTGAGACTGTGCGCCAGGCCCATTACGCCGCCGGCGATGAGCTGCACGCATCACAAGGCCGTTATGCCGAGGCGCAGCTGGAAGTCAGCCGCCTGGAAGAGCGCATCCGCTATGTGGTCGAGGGCCGCCAGCGGGTGGAGTCGCGCCTGATCGAGCTGCAGGCGCAGAACACCCAATGGCAGGAGCGTTCGGTTCAGGCGCAAGAGGAGCTGGAGACGATTGCCGAGCAGATCGCCACGGCCGAGGAGCAAAGCGAGATCCTTGCCGCCCAGGCCGAGGAGCAAGCCGCCAATCTGCCCAATGGCGAAGACGCGGTGCGTGCCGCCCAAGGCCGGGCCAATGAGCAGCGCGCCCTGGTCGTGCAGGTGCAGCAGCAGATCCAGGTGCTGGCGGCCGAGAGCCGCAGCATCGAAGAGCAGGCCCGCCAGCTGCGCACCCGGCGCGAGCGCCTGGCGGCCGAGCGCCAAGGCCTGGCCGTGCCCGATGCCGATCGCCTGGCCGAGCTGAAGCGCCAGAGCGAGGCGGCCGATGAAGCCCGCGACATGGCTGACGCCCGCCTGCAAGAGCTGCAAGAGCAGGTGCCGCTGCAAGATGAGCAGCGCCGCCATGCCCAGGCCGATGCCAATGCCCAGGGCCGGCGCCAGTCCGAGCTTTCGGCCCGGCTCGATGCCTTGCGCGCCCTGCAGGAAAAAGTGCAGACCGAGGGCAAGCTCAAGCCCTGGCTGGCCAAGCATGGCCTCGATGGTTTGCAAGGCCTCTGGACCAAACTCCACATTCAAGCGGGTTGGGAAAACGCCCTGGAGGCCGCGCTGCGCGAGCGCATGAGCGCGCTGCAGGTCGGCCGGCTTGAGACGGTGCAGGCCTTTGCCGCCGATGCACCGCCGGCCCGCCTGGCTTTTTACTCACCGCCGGCCGCTGCCATCGCCAACACCCACGAAACCCTGGCGCGCCTCAGCGACCTGCTGCGTCTGGACGATGCCGGCCTCAAGGCCTTGCTCAATGATTGGCTGGAGGGTGTCTACACCGCGGCCAGCCTGGAAGAGGCCCTGGCCCAGCGCGCCCGTCTGACCCATGGTGAGCTGATCATGACTCCGGCCGGCCATGCGGTCAGCCAGTTCGCGGTCAGTTTCTACGCGCCCGATTCCGAGCAGGCCGGCTTGCTGGCGCGCGCGCAGGAGATCGAGCAACTGACGACGGCGCAGCGTGCGCAGAACCTTGTTGCCGACGAGGCCCGCATCGCGCTCACCCGCCTGGAGCATCAGTTCAACGACGCCAACGGCCGGCTGACGGCGCTGCGCCGCGAGGCCAGCGAGGCGCAGACGCGGGCGCACCAGCTGCACGTCGAGCTGCTGCGCCTG
>JAIXSD010000409.1 GCA_027484885.1 Rubrivivax sp. | reverse complement strand
GCCGTGGGCGGCTGCTCGCGCAGGGCCTCGCCGAGCTCGGCGTAGGCGTTCTGGTCATGGGCCAGCTGGTTCGCGACAGCGGCGGGGGCACTCAGGGCTTCTTGCAACATGCGCGAGGCATGCACCAACTCAGGCGAGGTCAATTTTTTCTCCTTCAACGACCACGCCTTGCAACTGCAAATCACGGTCCAGTACAACAAAATCCGCCCAAGCCCCAGGCTGCAGGCGACCGCGATCTTCCAAACCCATGTAGTCGGCCGCATAGGTCGACACGCGCCGCGAGGCGTCTTCAATCTCCAGGCCCAGACCCACCAGGTTGCGCAGGGCCTGATCCATGGTCAGGGTGCTGCCGGCCAAGGTGCCGTCGGGCAGGCGCACGCCGCCCATGCACTTGGTCACGCGGTGGCGGCCCAGGCTGTATTCGCCATCGGGCATGCCGGCCGCGGCCGTGGAATCGGTGACGCAGAACATGCACGGGATCGAGCGCATGGCCACGCGGATCGCGCCCGGGTGCACATGCAGCAGGTCCGGGATGATCTCGGCGAACTTGGCATGGGCCAGGGCCGCGCCCACCATGCCGGGCTCGCGGTGGTGCAGGCCGGACATGGCGTTGAACAAATGGGTGAAGCCGCCGGCGCCATGCTGCAGGGCTTGCACGCCGTCTTCGTAGGTGCCGGCCGTGTGGCCGATCTGCACCTGGAAGCCTTCGGCGCGCAGCTCGGCGATCAGCTCCAGCGTGCCGGGCAGTTCCGGCGCCAGGGTGATCAGGCGGATCGGCGCCAGCGCATGCAGGGCATGGATCTCGGCCAGGGTCGCGGGCTTGGCAAAGTCGGGCTGGGCGCCCAGCTTGCCGGGGTTGATGTAAGGGCCTTCCAGGTGCACGCCGAGCAGGCGGGCCGAGCCCGGCGCGCGCTCGGCGCAGAAGGGGCCGAGGGCCGCCAGGGCCGAGCGGATCTCGTCCAGCGGCGCCGTCATGGTGGTGGCCAGCATGGAGGTGGTGCCGTGGCGCACATGCAGACGCGCAATCTGGCCCGCGGCGTCGCCGCCTTCCATGGTGTCGCGGCCGCCGCCGCCGTGCACATGCACATCGATGAAACCAGGCAGCACGATCGGGCGCTCGCCGGCATCGTGCCGGACCTGGCTTTCCGTGACCGGGCTGCCGTGGATGGCGCTCACGCGCCCTTCAACATATTCCAGTCGACCCCGTACAAAGCCTTGCGGCGTGAGGATGTCTGCGTCGATGTGCTGTACTGAGGTCATCCTTCGCCTATCCCTCGCGCCGCATCTCGGCGACAAAGTCGTAGTAATCGCTGCGGCAGTAGGAATGCGTCAGCTCGACGGCATGACCCGATTCCAGATAGCCCACACGGGTGATGAACAGAACGGCCTGGCCCACCGGCACTTCCAGCAGGCTGGCGAGCTTGGTGTCGGCATTGATGGCGCGGATGTGCTGCAGCGCGCGCACCGGGGCGCCGCCGAGCTTGGCCAGGTGCTCGTACAAAGAAGCCTGCACGCTGGCCGGATCGGGCAGCACAGCCTCGGGCAGCACGCTCACCTCGTAGGCCATGACCACGGTGTCGGCCAGGCGCAGGCGCTCCAGGCGCGCCACGCGCTCGCCGGTGGACAGGCCCAGGCTCAGCTGCTCATCGGGTGCGGCCGGCGTGAAGCTGCGGGTCAGCCAGCGCGAGCTGGGCTTGAAGCCGCGTTGCTGCAGCTCTTCCGAGAAGCTGGTCAGGCGCGAGAGCGGCTGCTCCAGCTTGGGCGCGATGTAGTTGCCTGAGCCGCGCTTGCGAATGATCAGGCCTTGCTCGACCAGGCGATCGATGGCCTTGCGGGCGGTCACGCGCGACAGGTCCAGCGATTCCGACAGCACCCGCTCCGAAGGCAGGGCCTCGTCGGCGTGGTACACGCCCTCACGGATGGCTTGCGCCAGCTTGTGGGCCAGCTGCATGTACAGCGGCGAGGCGGCGTCTGGATCGGGCTTGAATTGAAATGCGATGCTCATCACGAAATCCTCAGCGTTGCAGTGCACTGCGCACCAGGTGCAGCGCACCTTCGGCGGAATCACCCCGAGGTGACACGCAGCGGGCACGAATGGTGCCTGAGAATTCGGAACTCAAACGCAAAGCGATGCTGCCGCACAGCGCCAGAGGCAGTTCAGCTTGAGGATCCAGAGCGTGGGCGAGGCGTTCCAGCTCGCTCACCGCGTCGGCGACAAAGCCGGCCGCCACCGGATCGTTCGGCGCATGATCAAAGACCAGGGGCGCCAGGCTGGCATAACCATGCTGACCAGCGGTAGCGCACCAAGCCAAGATGGTGGCACGGTCCTGACCGGCCACAGCCCAGACGGCACGGGCCAGGGCGCCGGCTTCGGCGCGGCCATCCAGCGCCTGCTGGGCATGGCGCATGGCCTTGAGGCCCAGCCAGGCGCCACTGCCCTCATCGCCGCAGACCCAGCCCCAGCCGCTGATGTAGGCGCGCTCGCCATTGCGGCGCAGGCCTTCACCGATGGTGCCGGTGCCGGCCGCGACCACCGCGCCGGGCTCGCCGCCATGGGCGCCCAGCAAGGTGGTGAAACCGTCGTTGTCCAGGGCCACCAGGGCATAGCCGGGCTGCAGGGCCGAGAAGGCCTCGACCTGCGCCTCGACGCCGGTGCCCGACAGGCCCAGGCCGATCGCGCAGCGCGACAGATCCAGCTCGCCCAGGCCCGCTTGCGCAGCTGCGGCCTG
>JAIXSD010000180.1 GCA_027484885.1 Rubrivivax sp. | reverse complement strand
GGCGAGCATGACACGGCCATGATCGGTTGGAACGGCGAAGCCGATCCGGCCTCTACCTTGGGCCAGCTGAGCTGCGGTGCCGCCAGCGGCAGCTTCTGGTGCGAGCCTGCGTATGACGCCCTTCTTGCCAAGGCCCGCCAGACCCTGGATGTTTCGGAACGGAAGAAGTTCTACAGCCAGGCCCAGCGCATGGCCTTGGCCCAGCTGCCCTGGACACCGATCGCCCACGGCAAGATCGCGGTGGCGGTGCGCCAGCGGGTGCAGGGCTTCAAGCTGGCGCCGGACGGCAACTACCGATTCGACGGCATCACGCTCAAGCCCTGAGGCTTCAAGCCTGAGCCGGAGCCGGGGCCTGAGTCCGATCCCCGAGCCCGCGCCTAAAATGCAGGCCACAGCAACGAGGGACCGTCAGCAATGAGCATCAAGAGCGACAAGTGGATCCGGCGCATGGCCGAACAGCACGGCATGATCGAGCCCTTTGAGCCCGGCCAGATCCGCGCCAACGCCGCCGGCGAGAAGATCGTCAGCTACGGCACCTCCAGCTACGGCTACGACATCCGCTGTGCGCCCGAGTTCAAGATCTTCACCAACATCCACAGCACGGTGGTGGACCCGAAGAACTTCGACGAAAAGAGCTTTGTCGATGTCGAGGGCGACTACTGCATCATCCCGCCCAACAGCTTTGCGCTGGCCCGCACGGTCGAGTACTTCCGCATCCCGCGCAATGTGCTGACCATCTGCCTGGGCAAGAGCACCTACGCGCGCTGCGGCATCATCGTCAACGTCACGCCCTTCGAGCCCGAATGGGAAGGCTATGTGACCCTGGAGTTCTCCAACACCACGCCACTGCCGGCCAAGATCTACGCCGGTGAGGGCTGCGCCCAGGTCTTGTTCTTCGAGAGCGACGAGGTCTGCGAGACCAGCTACAAGGACCGCGGCGGCAAGTACCAGGGCCAGCGCGGCGTCACCCTGCCCAAGACCTGACCCCCAGTTCGGGCTCGCGCCAACTTGAGCGAAAACAGCCGGTGAATCACCGGCTGTTTCGCATTTAAGTTTCGGCCATGGCCGGCATCATGGCGCCATCCCGGTCCTGTGCAGGCCGGAACCGCGAGGCCCCCCATGATCATCCCGCTGCATCTCCTGCCCGACCTGAACACCGGCGCACCGATCCCGCTGGACTTCACCGTGAATGCCGACAGCCCGAGCAGCCTGCGCATGGACATGCGCGCTGCGCCCGAGTTGGACCTGCCGATTGCCGGCCCGGTGGCCTTGTCAGATCTGCATTGCTTTCAGGCGCTGATGGCCGATGAGGGCGAACAGCTGCAGCCCACCCGCATGCTCTACGACCGGCTTTACGCCTTCGAATGCCTGGCGCGGGCCCATGCCTGCTCCAACCCGGGCCTGCGCGCCCTGGCCCTGCGCCTGTTCAGCGATTACCAGCGTGCGGGCGAGTGGATTGGCCTGATGCACTGAGCCCGCGCCGCGCTGCTGGCACCAACCGGCAGCAACCGGCGTCGAGCAAGCCCTCGCCTGCGAGGGCTTTTTCGTTTCTTGGGTCCATGCCATCAGGGTAAATCAGGGGCTGAAAACTGCGGCTTCAGGGCCGCAAATGCGGCTGTGTCTTTCGTCATGGTCTGTGCGGCTGTGTATCGTCATGGATTCGTCTCAACCTGCGTCGACCCCCATGAAACGTCTGATCCCTGCCGGCTTGTTGCTGGCCATCACCGCCGCCCATGCCGCTGAAGGCATGTGGATGCCGCAGCAGCTGCCGCAGATCGCCAAGCAGCTCAAGTCCGCCGGGCTCAAGCTGGACCCCAGCCGTCTCAACCAACTGACCGAGTTCCCCATGGGCGCCGTGGTCAGCCTGGGTGGCTGCACCGCGTCCTTCGTGTCGCCGCAAGGCCTGGTGGTCACCAACCACCACTGCGCCTACGGCAGCATCCAGTACAACTCGACCCCGCAGCGCGACCTGCTCAAGAACGGCTTCCTGGCCGCGGACCTCAAGGACGAACTGCCGGCCGCGCCGGGCAGCCGCATCTTCGTGACCGAAGAGGTCAAGGACGTCACCGCCCAGGTGCTGGACGCCAAGACCGCTGCGCTCTCGGGCAAGGCCCGTGTCGATGCCATCGAGGCCAAGGAAAAAGCCCTGGTCGCCGCCTGCGAGCAGGACAAGGCCTACCGCTGCCGCGTGGCCGGCTTTTACGGCGGCCTGCAGTACCAGCTGATCAAGCAGATGCAGATCCGCGACGTGCGCCTGGTGCATGCGCCGGCCGATATGGTGGGCCGTTTCGGGGGCGACACCGACAACTGGATCTGGCCGCGTCACACCGGTGACTACAGCTTCTACCGTGCCTATGTGGGCCCGGACGGCAAGCCGGCGGATTTCAGCCCCGACAACAAGCCCTACCAGCCCAAGCACCACCTGAAGCTGGCCAGCTCGCCGCTGAATGAAGGCGACTTCGTCATGGTCACCGGCTACCCGGGCCGCACCCAGCGCCACCGCCTGCCGCAGGAGGTGGACTTTGCCTTCAGCTTCGCCCAGCCCACCGGCATCCAGAACATGCTGACCCAGCTGGACCTGATCAAGCAGGAAACCGCCGGCCGCCGCGAGGCCGAGATCGCCCTGGCTGGCTCCGTGCAAGGCCTGGGCAATGCCTCCAAGAACATGCAGGGCCAGATGGCCAGCTATGCCGGCAGCGACATCCTGGAGCGCAAGCGCAAGGCCTTTGAGGACCTCAAGACCTGGGTGAACAGCGACGCCGCCCGCCGCGCCAAGTACGGCGCCGACCTGGCCGCGGTGGAAAGCCTGCTGGCCGAGCGCCAAGCCCTGGCCCGCACCGAGTCGAGCCTGCGCGCCTACTCGCCGCGTCTGCTGGGCACCGCCCGCGGCCTGTACCAAAACGCCCAGCAGCGCCTGCTGCCCGATGCCCAGCGCAAGCCGGGTTACCAGGAGCGCGATGCCCTGCGCCTGCGCCAAGGCCTGGAGTCGCAAGACCGCCGCTACGACGCGCAGACCGACATTCGCCTCGCCTCGCACTTCTACGCCAAGTACCTAGCTCAGCCGGCCGAGCAGCTGAACCAGCCTCTGCTGAAGGCCCTGGGCCTGAAGGCCGGCATGGACGAAGCGGCCGTCAAGGCCCGCCTGCAGGAACTGCAAGCCGCCACCCAGCTGACCGACAAGGCCAGCCGCCTGGCCTGGCTGGACCGCAGCGTGGCCGATTTCGCCGCCAGCAAGGACGCCTACATCGCCGCCGCCGTGGCCTTGTACGAGGAAGACGAGCGCATCGAGAAGCGCGACAAGGAACTGGAAGGCCGCATCGACCAGGCTTATGCCAACACCATGGCTGCCCTGATGGCCTTCAAGGCCAGCAAGGGCGAGGCCCTGTACCCCGATGCCAACGGCACCCTGCGCGTGAGCTACGGGCATGTCCAAGGCCGCAAGCCCGGCACCGATGGCAACGACTGGCTGGCCTTCACCACCCTGCGCGGCATCACCGCCAAGCACACCGGCACGGGCGACTTTGACGCCCCCGAGGTGCAGCGCAAGGCCATCGAAGCGCGTCAGTTCGACAAGTACGCGGTCAAGTCCCTGGATTCCGTGCCGGTCAACTTCCTGGCCACGCTGGACACCACCGGCGGCAATTCCGGCTCGCCGGTGCTGAACAGCCGTGCCGAACTGGTGGGCCTGCTGTTTGACGGCACGCTGGACGCCGTCATCTCCAACTGGGACTTCAACACCAAGATGACCCGCAGCATCTGCATGGATGCCCGCTACATGCTGTGGCAAATGAAGGTGGTGGACAAGGCCGACCGCCTGCTCAAGGAAATGAACGCGCTGTGATCGCGCCTCGGTTTTCAGACCGACCGCAGCAAGGCCCTCCACTGGAGGGCCTTTTTTTTGCTTCCCCGGGCGCTGCTGGATCAGGGTTTGTCTGTGTGCCTCTTCACACACGGCAGGTCGGGCGAATGCGGTTATGGTGCGGGTTCCAAAAAATCGGGCGGAGACCTTCGCATGAAACTCAAGACCTGGCCCCTGCGGGCCGCCACCCCTGCGCTGGCTGTGCTGGCCCTGACCCTCACCGGCCTGCAGGCCCATGCCGAAGAAGGCATGTGGATGCCGCAGCAACTGCCGCAGATCAGCAAGGCACTCAAGCAAGCCGGCCTCGAGATTGACCCGGCCAAGCTCAGCCAGCTGACCGAGTTCCCCATGGGCGCGGTCATCAGCCTGGGCGGCTGCACCGCGTCGTTTGTGTCGCCCCAAGGCCTGGTGGTCACCAACCACCACTGCGCCTACGGCAGCATCCAGTACAACTCCACGCCCGAGCGCGATCTGCTCAAGAAGGGCTTTCTGGCCGCCACGCTCAAGGATGAGCTGCCTGCAGCGCCGGGCAGCCGCGTGCTGGTGACCGTCGATGTGCGCGATGTCAGCGCCCATGTCATGGATGCGGCCACCTCGGCACTTCAGGGCAAGGCGCGTGCCGATGCCATCGAGGCCAAGGAAAAAGGCCTGGTGGCCGAGTGCGAAAAGGATGCCGGCCACCGCTGCCGGGTCGCGCGCTTCTACGGCAGCCTGGTGTTCCAGCTGATCAAGCAGATGGAAATCCGCGATGTGCGCCTGGTCCATGCGCCGGCCCAGGGCGTGGGCCTGTTCGGCGGCGACACCGACAACTGGATGTGGCCGCGCCACACCGGCGACTACAGCTTCTACCGTGCCTACGTCGGCCCGGACGGCAAGCCGGCCGACTTCAGCCCCGACAACAAACCTTATCAGCCCAAGCACCATCTGAAGCTGGCCAGCAGCCCGCTCAAAGAGGGCGACTTCGTCATGGTGACGGGTTATCCGGGCGGCACGGACCGCCATCGCCTGCCCACCGAAGTGGCCTTCAACTTCGATTGGGAGTCGCCCGAGCTGGTCAAGGCCTTCGGCAAGCAGCTGGAGCTGATCAAGCAGGAAACCGCCGGCCGCCGTGAGGCCGAGATCAAGCTGGCCGACACCGTGGCCGGCATCGGCAATTACTACAAAAACCTCCAAGGTCAGCTGCAGAGCTGGCAGGGCAGCGACATCCTGGCCCGCAAGCAGGCAGACTTTGACGCCCTCAAGACCTGGGTGAACGGTGATGCCGCACGCCGCGCCCAGTACGGCGCCGGCCTGGCCGAGGTGGAGCGCCTGCTGGCCGAGCGGCATGCCCAGGGCAAGCGCGAGTTCCTGATGGATTTTGGCGCCAGCACCTTGCTGGGCACGGCCCGCACGCTTTACTTGCAGGCCCAGGAGAACCTCAAGCCCGACGCCGAGCGCAAGGTTGGCTTCCAGCAGCGTGACCAGCTGCGCCGCAAGCAAGGCCTGGAGGCCATGGAGCGCCGCTACGACCCGCAGGTGGACAAGCGCGTGGCCGCCTACTTCCTGAGCCAGTACCTGGCCCAGCCGGCGGATCAGCTCAACCCGGTGCTGCTGCAGGCCCTGGGCCTGAAGCAGGGCCTGGACGAGGCCGGCGTGCGTGCGCGCCTGGATGCGCTCTACGCAGGCAGCCAGCTGGCCGACAAGACCGAGCGCCTGGCCTGGCTGGGCCGCGATGTCGAGGCCTTCAAATCGAGCAAAGATCCCTTGATCGCCGCTGCGGTCGCGCTCTACGACAACGACCGGGCCCGCGAAGCGCGTGACAAGGAGCTGGGGGGCAAGATCCAGCGCGCCTACGCCGAGACCATGAAGGCCTTGATTGCCTTCAAGGCCAGCCAGGGCCAGGCCGTCTACCCCGATGCCAATGGCACGCTGCGCGTGAGCTTCGGCAAGGTCGCGGGCCGCGAGCAGGGCGCCGATGGCACTGCCTGGACCGCCTTCACCACCTTGCGCGGCATCGTGGCCAAGCACAAGGGCGAAGGCGAGTTCGATGCGCCGGCCGAGCAACTCGCCGCCATCCAGGCGCGCCAGTTCGACAAGTACGCCGTCAAGGCGCTGGACTCCGTGCCCGTCAACTTCCTCGCCACGCTGGACACCACCGGCGGCAACTCCGGTTCGCCCGTGCTGAACCAGAAGGCCGAGCTGGTGGGCCTGCTGTTCGACGGCACGCTGGACGCGGTGATCTCCGACTGGGACTTCAATGCCAAGACCACGCGCAGCATCTGCCTCGATGCCCGCTACATGCTCTGGCAGATGAAGGTGGTGGACAAGGCCGAACGCCTCCTCAAGGAAATGAATGCCCTCTGAAACGGAGGGCGTGATCTAGCCGCTGAAGGTTTATGCTAGGTCTCACAAGGTCGGCCCATGGCGCCGGCCTCAGGGAGACAAGGCCATGAACTTTGCACGACGCCGGCTGGGCCCGGCTGCAGCGCGGCTGCTCACGCTGGCGTGGCTGGCGCCGAGCTGGGTAGGGATGGTGGCGCGCGCCTCGCGGGCGCCGCTCCCCGCGCCCGCTCAGGCCTTGGTGATCGATTTCGACGCCGGCAGTGCACCCACTATGTACGCCGGACAGGGCAATGAAGCCGCCGGTGTCTACCCGGCCTTGGTGCGCGCCGCTTTTGCCAGCATCGGCCAGCCGGTGCTGCTGCGCGCGCGGCCCTTCAAGCGCATGTTGTCCGAGCTCAGCAGCGGCGAGGCCGCGGCCGGCGCCGTGGTGCGCACACCCGAGCGCCTGGCTGTTGCGGACTACAGCGCCGACTATTTCGAAGAGAAGGTGCAGGTCTTTCAGCGCGCCGATGCCAGCTGGGGCTTTGAGCATCTGCCGGACCTGCGAGGCCGGCGCGTCGGTGTGATCCGGGGCTGGTCCTACGGTGCGGCCTTCGATCAGGCGCGGGCGCGTCAGGAGTTTTTGGTCGAGGAAGTCGAGAACGACCCGCAGAATTTCAGCAAGCTGGCCAACAGCCGCCTGGACTGCGCGCTGGCCACCGAGATGGCCGGCCGTGTCTACCTCGACCGGCCCGAGTTCGCTGTGCTGCGTGCCCGAGCCAAGCCTTTGGTCGTGATCGGCATCGCCCTGGCGGTGGCCAAGAGTCAGGGTCAGACCGCCTTGCTGCGCCGCTTTGACGCGGCCATGGCCGCCTTGCACAAGAGTCGCGCCGTCGAGCCCCTGATCGAAGCCGAGATCCAGCGCGCCCGGAAGACCATGCCCTGAGTGCCGCCGCTCAGCTCGGGTAGCTGCCGGGCAGGAGGATGCGGCGGTCCACCCCCTCCAGCCGGGTGTGGCCGGTGAAGGCCATGGTCAGGTCCAGTTCCTTGTGGATGATCTCCAGCGCCTTCGTCACTCCGGCCTCGCCCATGGCGCCCAGGCCGTAGAGGAAGGCCCGGCCGATGTAGGTACCCCGCGCACCCAGGGCCCAGGCCTTGAGCACGTCCTGGCCCGAGCGGATGCCGCCGTCCATATGCACCTCGATCTCGCGGCCCACGGCCTCGACGATGCGGGGCAGGGCATGGATGCTGGACTCCGCCCCGTCGAGCTGGCGGCCGCCATGGTTGCTGACGATCAAGGCATCGGCGCCCGAGTTGACGGCCAGGCGCGCGTCCTCGACATCCTGGATGCCCTTGAGGATGAGCTTGCCGCCCCAGCGTTTTTTGATCCACTCGACATCGCCCCAGTTCAGGCCCGGGTCGAACTGCTTGGCCGTCCACTCGGACAGCGAGCCCATGTTCTCCACGCCTTTGACATGGCCAACGATATTGCCGAACTGGCGCCGCGGCGTGCCCAGCATGCCCAGGCACCAGCGCGGCTTGCTCATCAGGTTGATCAGATTGGCGAGCGTCGGCTTGGGCGGTGCCGAGAGCCCATTCTTGATGTCTTTGTGGCGCTGGCCGAGGATCTGCAGATCCAGCGTCAGCACCAGGGCGCCGCAGCGGGCCGCCTTGGCGCGGTCGATCAGGCGCTCGATGAAGCCGCGGTCGCGCATGACATAGAGCTGGAACCAGAACGGCGCCTTCGTGTGGGCGGCAATGTCCTCGATTGAGCAGATGCTCATGGTGGACAAGGTGAAGGGCACGCCAAATTTTTCGGCTGCGCGGGCCGCCAGGATCTCGCCGTCGGCATGTTGCATGCCGGTCAGGCCGGTCGGCGCGATGGCCACGGGCATCTTCACATCGACGCCCACCATGCGCGCCACCGTGCTGCGGTTCTCCATATTCACCGCCACACGCTGGCGCAGCTTGATGGCCTGGAAGTCCGCTGAATTGGCGCGGTAGGTGCCCTCGGTCCAGCTGCCGGAATCGGCATAGTCGTAGAACATGCGCGGCACACGTTTCTGGGCCAGCTGGCGCAGGTCTTCGATGCAGGTGATCACAGGCATGGCGAGAGGCAGGCGAGGGTGGGGATGGCCTCATCCTAGCGCCTGTTGGCAGCGCTCCGCGTGGCGGCGCTGTGACGGCCATGGCCTACACTGCCGCGCCATGGACCGCCCACCCTCATCTGAAGCACCTGCCGCCGCCGCAGGCACCCAGCCCCTGTGGCTGCGTGTGATCTGGCTGCTGGGCGGTGTGCTGAGCCTGGCACTGGGCATCGTCGGCATTTTTCTGCCCCTGCTGCCGACCACGCCTTTTGTCTTGCTGGCGGCTTTTTGCTTTGCGCGCGGCAGCAGCCGTTGTGAGCGCTGGTTGCTGCAGCACCGCAGCTTCGGCCCCATGGTGCGCGATTGGCGTGCCAACCGCGCCGTGCCCCTGCGCGCCAAGCAGCTGGCCAGCGTGATGATGACCATCGGCTCGACGATCGCGGCCTTCAAGCTGCCCCTGGTCTGGGCCTGGTTGCCGGCCGCTTGCTGCGCCTGCGTGGCTGCCTGGCTCTGGAGCCTGCCGACGCGCGCACCCTCGGACTGAGCGGCCGCGGGCCCGGCTTCAGCCGCCCGGCCGGCCGCGCGGCAGGCGCAGGCGCACGCACAGGCCTCGCTCCACCGGCGGCAGCTCCACCTCGCCCTCCAGCCGCTCCATCAGCGAGGCGACGATGTAGAGGCCCAGGCCCGAGCCGCCTTTGCCGCGCTTGGTGGTGAAGAAGGGTTCGAACATGCGGGCGCGCACATCGGCGCTGGCGCCGCAGCCGTCATCGGCCACATCGATCAGCACATGGCGGCCTTCCAGCCGCGCGCTGATGCGGATCTGGCCGCCACGGCCTTCGGGGAAGGCGTGGTTGATGCTGTTCATCACCAGGTTGGAAACCACCTGGGTCAGCAGGCCGGCGGCCAGGTGCAGCTCGATGGCCGCATCGACATCGAGGCTGACGCTGACCACCGCCTTGCGCAGCGCCGGGCCCAGCACCGAGATCACGCTGCGCAGATAGTCCAGCAGCACGAAATCGCTGACCGCCTCGGAGGCCTGGTCCACGGTGACCTTCTTGAAATTGCCAATCAGGGCCGCGGCGCGCTGCAGATTGCGCTCGACCAGATCGCTGCCGCTGATCAGCCGCACCGAGAGCTCGGTCAGCTCGGCCCGGCTGACCTTCTCGCCGCGCAGGGCCGCGGCCAGCTTGAGCGCGCTCTCCGACACGCTGGAGGCGGCCGTCACCGCCACGCCGATGGGCGTGTTGACCTCGTGCGCCACGCCGGCCACCAGGCGGCCCAGGGCGTCGGCTTTTTCCTGCTCCATCAGCCACTGCGCATGCTGGGCGCAGGCCAGGTCATGGCCGACCAGCAGGCGCTCGAACAGCCGGCCCAGGTGGCTGGCTTGCAGCAGGTCCTGGCGGCTCCAGCTGCGCGGCTGCTGATGCTGCTCCAGCCAGAGCAGGGCGACCAGGCGGTTCTGCACGAACAGCGGAATCTCGATGCGCGAGCGGGCGCTGCCCAGGCTGGGCGAGCCCGTGCCCTGAGTCTGGGCCTGGCGGTTCAGCAAGGCCAGCTCCTGGCCGCAGGGGTGCAGGCGCAGGTCGTGCACGGCCAGGGCCTCCTTGCGCTCGTTCAGCAATAGCAGGTACTGGGCCTGGGCCGGCGCGCGCATCAAGAGGGGCGGCAGGAGCGGTGGCAAGAGGGGCGCTGCCGCAGCACCGGCCGCTTCAGCGCGCGGCTGGTCGTGCAGGCGCAGCACGCCGGCGCTCTCGCTGGCCCACCAGAAATGCACCGCATCGAGCTGCATGATTTGCTGCGCCGCCTCGCGCATCTCGCGGGCGGCGAACACCACATCGGCCTCGCTCTCGATGCGCCAGTGCCGGTTGGACAGCTCCAGCAGCATCTCCTCGGGCGGCTTGCGGCTGAGGTCGTAGTGGGCCAGGCGCAGCAGGCGCTCGGGCAGGCTCAGGCGCTCGATCTCGTCACGCAGGCTTTGGTGCTGCCACAGGTGCTGCAGGGCGGCGGCCGTGTCGCCCTGCTGCTGTAGCAGACGGGCCAGCTGGGCATGGGCCTGGCTCTCGCCGGTGCGAGCGTGGATCTGCTGGGCCAGGCTCAGGGCCTCGCGGCAGCTGCGGATGGCCTCGCTCAGCTCGCCGCGGGCGATGGCAATGTCGGTCCAGGTCTGGCAGGCCATGCCCTCCAGCCAGCGGTGACCCAGGCGCCGGGCCCAGCCCAGGGCCAGCTGGCATTCGCTGGCCGCCTGATCGGGCTGGTGCAGGCTCAGCGCCGTGCGGGCCAGCTGCCAGTGCGCCTCGCCGATGAAATCCGCGTGGGGCCCCCGCAGGGCCTGCGCAAGACCCTGGCGGAACTGCGCCTCGGCCTCGCCCAGCTGGGCGTTCTCAAAATGCCCCACGCCCATGTTCAGGGCCAGCTTGGCGGCCAGATAGCTGTGGTCGATGCGGCCCAGCAGGTCGGCGGCGTCGCGGTGAAAGCGCCGGCCCTTGTCCCAGGCCCCGAGCGCGTAGTGGATCTGGCCCAGGCCGATGCGTGCGGCCACGCCGGCCGGCAGGTCGCCGGCCAGGGTGGCCAGGTCCAGGGTGCGCGACCATTGCTCGCTCGCGTCGAAATACTCGCCGCGCTGGTAGGCCACGCGGCCCAGGGCTTCGTGCAGGCGGGCGGCCTGCAGGGTCAGATGGGCCTGGGCGGCTTCTTCCAGGGCGGTGCTCAACGCGCTGTGCAAGTCCAGCGCCGCGCCCATGCGCTCGGCCAGGTAGAACTGGGCGTAGAGGCCATCGAGGGCCAGCTCCAGCGCGCCGGCCTGGCGGGCCTGGGCCACCAGCTGCGCGTAGGCCGGCAGGGCCAGGCGTGGGTGGCGGGCGGCGATGCGATCCAGGCGCTGCAGCGGCGGCGGCAGGGCCAGGCAGGGGCAGCTGGGCGCGTCGCATGGGCTGGCCGGGGCCGACGGCGCGTGGGCGGGAAAGGGCTGAGACAGCAGAACAGCTCTCCTTCCAGGGCGCGGGGGCAGTCATGACCCGGGCGGCACCCTGAGGTGGCAAGGATAGCAGCGCCCCCTGGCTGCGCCTCCTCGGCAAGACCCGGGCGCAGCCGGCGCGCCACAGGGCTGGACCGCGCCGCTCAGTTCAGCGCTCAGCTCAGAACAGGCTGAGGTTTTCTTCGGCGGGGCGGTTCTGAGGCGCTGGCAGCTCGGCGATGGCGCCAGTGCGTGCCCGCGCCCGGCTTGGCTTGGCGGCCTCGCCGGACGTGGCCGCCAGCTTGGGCCGGCTCAGATTGCCCACCCGCACGCCCAGCAGGCGGATACGTTTGCCCAGATCCACCCGTTTGAGGCAGGCGCCGGCCGCGCGGCGTATCGCTTGCGCGTCTTGCGTCGGCAGGTCCACGGTCAGATCGCGGGTGACGGTGTGAAAACCCTCGAAGCGCAGCTTGATGCCGATGGTGCGCCCCAGGTAGCCCTTGCGCTGCAGATCGCTGGCCAGCTGCTCGCACAGGCGGGTGAAGATGGCGCCCAGGGCAGCGCGGTCATGCACGGCGTGCAGGTCGCGCTCAAACGTGGTTTCGCGGCTGATGGACACCGGCTCGCTGTGCGTGACCACCGGCCGCGAGTCGCGGCCATGGGCGGCCTCATGCAGCCAGGCGCCGAAGCTCTTGCCGAACTGGGCGATCAGCATGGCCGGCTCGGCCGCCGCCAGCTGGCCCACGGTCTCCAGGCCCAGTGCTTGCAGCTTGGCGCCGGCCTTGGGGCCGATGCCGTTGATCTTGCGCACGCTCAGCGGCCAGATGCGGGTCTGCAAATCATCGGGCGCCAGCAGCAGGGTGATGCCGTCGGGCTTGTCCATCTCGGAGGCGATCTTGGACAGCAGCTTGTTGGGCGTGATGCCGATCGAGCAGGTCAGCCCAGTAGCGCGCAGCACCGAGTTCTTGATCTCGCGCGCCACCGCGCGCACGCCGCCCAGGGGGTCGAAGCCCACCGGCTCGCGGATGCCCGGCACCTCGCCCAGGTCGATGTAGATCTCGTCGATGCCGCGGTCCTCGATCACCGGCGCGATTTCGGCCACCGCCGCCTTGAACAGGCGCGAGTAATGCCGGTAAGCCTCGAAATCGGTGGGCAGCAGGATGGCATCGGGCGCCCGCAGGGCGGCCTTCATCATGCCCATGCCCGAGAACACGCCCAGGTCGCGCGCGGCATAGGTGGAGGTGGTGATGACGCCGCGGCCGGTGTAGTCGCGCAGGCGGGAATATTCGCGCGTGCCATCGTCCAAGGTGCGCGGCTCGTGCATGCGCCGCCCGCCGATCACCACGGCCTGGCCTTTCAGATCGGGGTAGCGCAGCAGTTCGACCGAGGCATAGAACGCATCCATGTCCAGGTGCGCGATCAGGCGATCGGGCAGGGCTGTGGAGGACAGGGCGGGGCGCTCGGACATGGCCGCCATTGTGGCGCGGCCTGCTGACAAGCGCTGTCAGTGGGCTGGTTTTTTATCCAGCTTTTTTATCGAGCTGAATTTTCAGCTGCAGCCCTGGCTGCCGCAGGAGCTGATGCCGCTGGCCTCAGTGGCCAGGGGCTGGGCAATGGCACCGCTGAGCGGGTCGTAGCCAACCTGGCTCATGTGGAAGACCAGGGCCGCGTCCATCATGTCGGCGTGGGCCGGGAACCAGTTGACCAGCTCGGGCAGCAGATTGCGCATGGGCTCCAAGTCGGCATGGGCATGGGTGTGGGCCAGCACCTGGCGCATCACGTCCAGCACCATGTTGTGCTGCTTGCTGTGGCAGTTGTCGACGGCAAAGCCGGTGGCGGCCATCCAGCGCTCTTCCATGGCGAAGTGCTCTTCGGTATGGCTCAGGAGGCGTGCATACAGGGGCAGGGGATCGGGCTCAGGCTGGGCCAGGGCTTCGCCCAGCTCATTGAGCAGGGCGACGAACTCCTGGTGCGTCTGGTCGATCTGGGGCTGGTTCAGGACCAGGGCGTCGGTCCATGCAAGGGTGGTGCTCATAGGGGCGCAAGGGTAGCGTATTTGCCTGTGCGCCGGGCTGGCCAGCGGCGGCCGTTTGGGGCTGGCTTGTGGCAGATCAAGTGCGAGCCTCGCTTCGTCTGGATTGCACATCGCCCATTTCCGGACTTAGCCTGATCCGTTCGGCTCATGTCTTGATGGCGATTGTGAAGATGGCCGGCAGAGCCCGACCTGCTCGGGCTTTCTCGGCACGGCCGGGCGCCAAGAATGCGCCTCTTCTAGCCAATGCCAAGAAGCGGACCCGCTCCCGCGTTTCCAGCGAGAGATGGAGCTGCTCACACAGCGCAGGCCTGGCCTCACTTGAGTGCCGGTGCTTGCAGGCCAGCCATGAACGAGGGAATGCACATCATGATCGACCGCTCCATCGAGCCGGAGGCGCTGCGGCGCCCCACGCTGGATTTCTTTCGCCATCACGGCGTCTGGGCCCTGGGCGTGCGCCTGTTCCGGCGCCTGAGCTTTCGGCTCAAGGCCGCCTGCATCAGCCTGGCCTTCGGTCTGCCCATTGCCTTGTTGAGCCTGAGTTTCTGGCAGGCGCAGCAAGAGGCGCTGGACACGGTGCGCAAGGAGCGCGCGGGCGTGCGCCTGATGGCCGAGGCCCAGCCCTTGCTGCTGAGCCTGCTGGAGGTGCGCAATGCCACGCGCGCCTTGCTGGGCGGCCACCAGCCGGCCGAGGCCGATCTGGCCAGCGGCCGGCGCCGTGTCGATGAGGCCTTGAGTCGCCTCGCCCAAGGCAGCCAGGAGGACCTGGCGGCCCTGGGCTTGGCGCCTCGGCTCCAGGCCTTGCAGACGGCCTGGGCGCAGACGGCGCAGGCGCCGCAGGGCGTGGACGAGCAGGGGCGCACGGTGTTCGGCCCGGTGGCCGCAGCAGTGGTGGAGCTGCTGCAAGGCATTGGCGACAACTCGCGCCTGGTGCTCGATGCCGAGCTGGACGGCTTCTACCTGGTCGATGCCCTGGTGCTCAATCTGCCCCGCCTGGCCGACGATCTGGGTCAGCTCTGGGGCTGGTCGACCTTTGGCCTGGCCAAGGGCTTCTACACGCCCGAGCAATTGCGCCGTTATGCCGTCTGGGATGCCGGCGTGCAGAACGGTCTGCAAGCCGTGCGCAGCGATCTGCAGCGTGCCGCCCGGGCCCGGCCTGCGCTCAAGCAGGCGGTGCCGGTCGAGGCGCTCGATGCGGTGGCGGCCTACCGCAGCGAGGTGGGCGACCCCACCCGTTTGCTGGGCACGCGCACGGCCGAGCAGGCCTATCGCCAGGGCCATGCCGCCTTGCAGCAGGCTCTGGGCCTGGCTGGGCAGGGCTTGCAGGCCCTGGATGGCTTGCTGGCCGAGCGCGAGGCGCACCTTTTGACCCTGCGCCTGTGGCTGGGTGCGGCCACGCTGTGCTGCCTGGCCCTGGCAGCCTACCTCTTCCATTGCTTTTTCCTGGTCATGGACGGCGGGCTCAAGGAGCTGCGCCGCCACATGCTGGCCATGACGGCCGGCGACCTGCGCACCCGCCCCGAGCCCTGGGGCTGCGACGAGGCCGCACGCCTGATGCACACCTTGCACGATATGCAGGCCTCGCTCTGCCACATCGTCGCCGGCGTGCGCGATGGCTCGGGCGCCATCCTGCAGGCCAGTGCCGACATGGCCCAGGGCGCGGTGGAGCTGGCGCGGCGCACCGAGCAGAGCGCGACCAGCCTGCAGACCTCCGCCTCGGCGATGGAACAGATCGCCGTCACCGTGCGGCAGACGGCCGAGCATGCCGGTGACGCCGCGGGCATGGCCACCGGCAATGCCGATCTGGCCCAGCAGGGCAGCGCCCAGGTGCAGCGCTTGCGGCACAGCATCGCCGGTATCGAGCAGGCCTCGGGCCGCATGGCCGACATCACCGGTCTGATCGACAGCCTGGCCTTTCAGACCAATATCCTGGCCCTCAATGCCGCGGTGGAGGCCGCGCGGGCGGGCGAAGAGGGGCGCGGTTTTGCCGTGGTGGCGGCCGAGGTGCGGGCGCTGGCGCAGCGCTCGGCGGTGGCCTCCAAAGAAATCCGCAGCCTGATTTCTGCCAATCTGGAGCGGGTGCAGGCCGGTGGCGAGCAGGTGGGCGAGGTCGAGGGCACCATGGCCCGCATCGCCCGCAGTGCCGAGGCCATGAACCAGTTGTTGGCCGAGATCGCCAGTGGCGCGGCCCAGCAGCGCGAGGGCGTGGCCCAGGTCGGCGCCTCGGTGCAGGAACTGGACGGCCTGACCCAGCGAAACGTGGCCCTGGTCGAGCGCAGCGTGGCCTCGGCCCAGGCGCTGCAGCAGGAGTCCGGCGAACTGGTGGCCGGGGTGGAGCGCTTCAAGCTGCCCGAGGGCGAGCTCTCAACCGCCTGAGTTGCGAAAGCGCTTCGATCAGGGCCGCTCGGCCCAGGCGTCGACAGCGATGTCAAAGCGCAGATTCATGCCCTTGCCCAGGGCGTCCACCTTGAGCGTGCCGGCCACGTTCTGGGCCAGGCTGCGGCCCTTCGCATCCGTTTGATAGCGGGAGCTGACGTCCAGCTGGATGACCATCACGAAGCGGCCCTGGATGTCGATGCGATGGGGGCGGCCGGTCTCGGGGTCGACCCAGGCGCGCAGCTGCACCTTGCGGGTGAAGCTCTTGTCCTCGGCCTCGAACAGGGTCCAGGTCTGGCCATCGAGCGCGACGCCCTCGCTGCGGCGCACCGGCGTGTCGGCCGTGAGCCAATCCTGGCCGCGGCCCAGGGTCTCGCTGATTTGCTGGTTCTGCTGCTCGCGCTCGGCGTCGCCCGGGGCCAGCGGCGGCTCGGCCGCGGTGATGCGGTAGACGGGCTTGCTGCCCTCCCAGTGATCCAGCTTGCGGCGGGTCAGCGTGGTGTCGGTGTAGTTGCTGGTGGCCTCGATGCGGGTGCTCGATTCATCGGGCACGAGCTGTTTTTGCGCTTCCAGGTGGGCCAAGGTCTTGAGCCACAGCGGGTCGGCCGCCTGGCTGGTCTGGGGCAGCAGTTGCAGGACGGGCAGCAGGGCCAGGGACAGGGCGAGCAGAAGTGCGCGGGGCATGGGCGTGGGGCTGAAGCCCGTTGGTGGTGGCGCGCGATTGTGGCCCTGCGCGCGGCGCTCCCTTGCCTGCCCGTGGCCGTAGCGGCTTGCGCGACGTGCGGGTGCGCCAAGCGCGCTGTTCATCTGAGGTTCATCTGCGCGTGCGCTGCGGTTCATCTGCAATTCATGGAGCGATCAGGCCGGCTTGATGGAATGGAGGCCGTGCAGCACCCCAGGGTGCGG
>JAIXSD010000362.1 GCA_027484885.1 Rubrivivax sp. | reverse complement strand
TGTGGTCAAGGCCGGCGCCACGCTGATCAACACCGGCATCGGCTGGCATGAGGCGCGTGTGCCCACCATCGCCACCTCGGTGCCGCGCGCGGCCTTTGCTGGCGTGACCGCCCAGCTGCGCGCGGCCTTGCGCGCCGAGGGCATCACCACACCGGTGATCACCAGCAACCGCATCAACGGCCCGGAGGTGGCCGAGAACCTGCTGGCCGAGGGCGCGGCCGATATGGTCAGCATGGCCCGGCCTTTCCTGGCCGACCCGGCTTTTGTGAAGAAGGCGCGCGAGGGCCGCGCCGACGAGATCAACACCTGCATCGCCTGCAACCAGGCCTGCCTGGACCATGCTTTCCAGCAGAAGATCGCCTCCTGCCTGGTCAACCCGCGCGCCTGCCACGAGCTGGAGCTGCCCATCATCCCGATTGCTGCGCTGAAGGCGCTGCGCAAGAAGCTGGCCGTGGTCGGCGCCGGCCCCTCGGGCTTGGCGGCGGCCACCACCCTGGCCGAGCGGGGGCATGAGGTGCACCTCTTCGACGCCGCGGCGCAGATCGGCGGCCAGTTCACCATGGCCAGCCGCATCCCGGGCAAGGAAGAGTTCCGCGAGACCCTGCGCTATTTCGCGCGCCGCATCGAGCTGACCGGTGTGCAGCTGCACCTGAACCGCCGTGTCGATGCCGACGCGCTGCTGGGCTTTGACGAGGTGCTGCTGGCCACCGGCGTGACGCCGCGCGACCCGCGCATCAAGGGCCAGGCGGAAGGCCAGGCACGGGGTCAGGTCTTGACTTACATCGACGTGCTGCGGCACAAGAAGCCGGTCGGCGCGCGCGTGGCCATCGTCGGCGCTGGCGGCATCGGCTTCGATGTGGCCGAGTACCTGGCCGAGGCGGGCGCCGAAGACGGCCACTCGCTGACGCAGGACCTGGCTGCCTGGCAGCGCGAATGGGGGGTGGGTGATCCGGTCCAGCTGCGTGCCGGCTATGTGCGGCCCGCGCCGGCCGCGCCGGCCCGCGCCATCACGCTGCTGCAGCGCCGCGCCGGCAAGCCGGGCGCCGGCCTGGGCAAGACCACGGGCTGGATCCACCGCGCCGCGCTGAAGATGAAGCAGGTGGAGATGCTGTCCGGCGTCAACTACGAGGCCATCACGCCCGAAGGCCTGTGGGTCAGCTACGGCGAAAAGCATGCCGACAGCCAGCTGATCGCCTGCGACAGCATCATCCTCTGCGCCGGCCAGGAGCCGCTGCGCGAGCTGGAATCACCGCTGCGTGCGGCAGGCGCCCGCGTCCATGTGATCGGCGGCGCGCTCGAGGCCGGCGAATTGGATGCAAAGCGTGCAATCTTGCAGGGAACCCGGCTCGCAGCGTCCCTGTAAACCCTAGCCACCCTCAAGCGCGCCGCGGACACTACCGAAACGGCGAGAACGAGGGGTCACCTGTGGTGCGGGGTGACGTCGGATCGACACATCACAACAGGCAAGACGCAGCGCTCAGCGGTGACCCCGCGGTGACGCAAGGCGAGTCCTGACCGACGAGACGGGTTTCAGGCATGAGCGAATTTTTTCAACGCTGGCGGGCGCGACTGCGACCGGCGGCACGCACGATCTGGCTGCTGGGCTGCACCCCGGCGGCTTGGGCGCAGGTGAGCGGCGGCGATGTGATCGCCCTGGACCTGCGCAGCCCCCTGTTCTGGCTCAGCGTGTTTGGCCTGCTGGGCGCCCTGGGCCTGGGCTTGGTGCTGGGCCTGCTGCAGTTCCAGCGCCTCAAGCTGCGCCAGCGCCGCGCCGAGCTGCTGCTGGTGCGGCGTGAGCGCACCAAGCTGAGCGCCTTGCTCAATGCCATTCCCGACCCGGTCTATTTCAAGGATGCCAGCGGCGCCTATGAGGGCTGCAACCCGGCTTTCGAGCAATGCACGGGCCTGCGCGAAGCCGATCTGGTGGGTCGCCGTGACGAGCAACTGGCCGAGCGCCCAGCCTGGAGCCAGGCCTTGGGCCCACAGCAAGCCGGCAAGCCCGGCCCGCAGCGCACCTTGAGCTGGCTGACCCAGGCCGATGGCAGCCGCGCCTGCCTGGACGTGGTGCAGGCGCCGGTCTTCGACGAGGGCCAGTGCCTGGGCCAGGTCGGCGTGGCGCGCGACGTCACCGCCCTGCGCGAGGCAATGAGCCAGCTGCACCGCGCGGTGACCGTGTTCGAGCATTGCGGCGAGGGCATCATGGTGATGGACGCCGATCTGCGCATCCGCGACGTCAACCCGGCTCTGTGCGCCATCACCGGCTACAGCTGCGAGGAGCTGGAAGGCAGCATGCCGCATTACCTGCGCCTCAATGAGCAGGACCCGGACTTCCTCGATCGCCTCTGGGCCGAAGTTGAGGCGCATGGCAAATGGAGCGGCGAGCTGACCGACCGCCACAAGAACGGCGACACCGTGCCGCTCTGGGGCACCATCGTCAAGGTGCCGCCGGCCGAGAGCCATGGCCAGCCGCATTACCTCTCGGTGCTGACCGACATCTCGCGCATCAAGCAGACCGAGGCTGAGCTGCTGCACCAGAAACTACACGATCGCCTGACCGGCCTGCCCAATCTGGCCCTGCTGCGCGACCGCATCGAGCGCCAGGTCGGCCTGGCCCAGCGCGACCACACCTGCGTGGCCGTGCTTTACATCGACCTCGACGGCTTCCG
>JAIXSD010000566.1 GCA_027484885.1 Rubrivivax sp. | reverse complement strand
TCGGTCACGTTGAAGCTGACGTTAACGCGGTTGCGCTCCAGCGGCGTGATGGTGGTGGTGACTTCGGCACCGTAGAGGCTGCGCGTCAGGTACTGGCGCTTGAGCTCTTGCTCGGCGCGGTCGGCCAGGGCGCGGTCGAAGGGCTTGCCCTCGCCGATGCCCACGTCCTTCAGCGACTTGCTCAGCGCCTCGGTGTCGAACTCCTTGAGGCCCACAAAGCTCACATTGGCAATGATGGGGCGCTCTTCGATGGTGATGACCACATCGTTGCCATCGATATTGATGCGCACGTCCTTGAACAGGCCGGTGGCAAACAGGGCGCGCAAGGCGGCGGCGCCCTTGTCGTCGTTGTAGCTGTCGCCGACGCGGAACGGCAGGGATGCAAAGACGGTACCGGGGTCGGTACGCTTCAGACCCTCAACACGGATGTCCTTGAGAACAAAGGGATCCACCGCCCAGGCGGCGCCTGACTGCAGTGTGGCCGCAATGGCCAAGGTCAGGATGGAGGGGCGCAGGGGCGCTCCCGTTCTAAAGAATGAGGACATGCAAGTAGAGTCAATGCAGGCCCGTCAAGCGGGCCACGTCGTTGGAAAGGGCCAAAGCCATCATCAGCATCAGGATCAGCGCGCCCGCGCGCTGCAGTTGCGTTTGCCACCACTCCGAGACGGGGCGGCCGCTCAAACCCTCGAAAAGATAATACATCAGGTGTCCGCCATCGAGCATCGGCAGCGGCAGCAGGTTCAGCACACCCAAACTGACGCTGACCAGAGCCAGAAAGCCCAGGTACTGCGGCAGACCCGACCGCGCTGACTGACCCGCGTAGTCCGCAATCGTCAGCGGGCCACTGAGGTTCTTCAGCGAAGCCTCGCCGACCAGCATACGGCCGAACATCTTGACGGTCATGGCCGAAACATCCCAGGTGCGTTCAACGCCCCGAAGCAGGCCGTCCCACAGGCCATAACGCACCAGAACCATGGCAGGCGCGGCGCCCACCATCGCCTCGATGCGGCCGATCTTGCGGCCGGCATCGACCATGACCTTGGGCCGCACTTCCAGTTCCACCATCTGGCCGTGGCGCTCCACCTGCCACTGCATGCTGCGCGCCGGCTCGCTCTGGCCGGCCTGGCGAATCAGCTCGCGCAGACTGGCCGCATCGGCCACCGGCACGCCATCAACGCGGCGCACCAGATCACCCTCCTTGAGCCCCGCCGCCTCGCCCGCGCCACCGGGCGTCAGCCGGCCCAGCACCGGCTCGCTGAAAGCCGGGCCCAGGCCCAGCTTGCTGACCACCTGGGCATCGATCTCATGGGCGCCGAGGCTGTCGGTGTCCAGCACCACGCTGCGGCGGCCATGGCCCTGGGCGTCGCTGAGCTCCAGATGCAGCTTGCGGCCCTGCTCCACGGCCTGGGTCAGCTGCCAGCGCAGCTCGGCCAGCGACTGCATTTCACGCCACTGCTGGCCATCGGCGGACACCGCCTGCACCCAGTCACCGGCGCGCAAGCCTGCACGCTCGGCCATGGATCCCGTCAGCGGCGCACCCAGAATCGGCTTGGGCTCCTCTTGACCGACCCAGTTGACGCCCGCGAACAGCAAGGCCGCCAGCAACAGATTGGCCAGCGGGCCAGCCGCCACCACGGCCACGCGCTGGCGCAGCGGCCGGTTGTTGAAGGCCTGCTCGCGCAGACCGGCCGGCACCGGGCCTTCGCGCTCATCAAGCATGCGCACATAGCCGCCCAGCGGCAAGGCACAAAGGGTGAACTCGGTCGAATCGGGCGTGCGCTGGTGGCGCCAGAGCACACGGCCAAAGCCCACCGAGAAGCGCAAGACCTTGACACCACAGGCGCGGGCCACGCGGTAATGCCCATATTCATGCACGACCACCAGCACCGCCAGGGTCAGGATGAAGGCCAGCACCGTGCTCACGCGCCCAGCTCCGCAATCAGGGCCAGGGCCTGGCGGCGCGCACGCTGATCCAGCCCAAGCAAGCCTTCCACGCTGCTGCATTCACCGGCCTGCGGCAGGGTCTGCTCCAGGCTCTGGGCATTGACGCGGTGGATGTGATCAAAGCGCAGGCGGCCGTCGAGGAAGGCTGCAACGGCCTCTTCGTTGGCGGCGTTGAGCACGGCGGTCGAGCCCTCGGCCGCGCGCAGCGCCTGCCAGGACAGATACAGGCCGGGGAAGCGGCGCTCGTCCGCCTCTTCAAAGCTCAGCGAGGGCTGGGTCAGCAGATCGAGCCGGCTGGCACCCGCCTCGATGCGCTCAGGGAAGGACAGGCCGTAGGCGATGGGCACCCGCATATCGGGCGTGCCCAGCTGGGCCAGCACCGAGTTGTCGCGGCACACCACCATCGAATGGATGATGCTCTGCGGATGGATCAGCACCTTGATCTGCTCGGGCTTGAGCGCGAACAACCAGCGCGCCTCGATCACCTCGAGCGCCTTGTTCATCATGGTGGCCGAATCGACCGAGATCTTGCGGCCCATCACCCAGTTCGGGTGGGCCACGGCCTGGGCCGGCGTCACCTCGTGCAGGGTGGCCGGGTCGTGCTGGCGGAAGGGGCCGCCCGAGGCGGTCAGCACGATGTGATCGATGCGCTGCGCCCAGGTGCTGCGGTCCTCGGGCAGGCATTGGAAAATGGCGGAATGCTCGCTGTCGATGGGCAACAAGGTGGCACCGCCCTGCTCCACCGCCTGCATGAACAAGGCGCCACCGACGACGATGGCCTCCTTGTTGGCCAGCAGCAGGCGCTTGCCCGCTTTCGCAGCCGCCAGGCAGGGCGCCAGGCCGGCTGCGCCGACGATGGCGGCCATGACCATGTCCACCTCGGGATGGGCCGCCACGGTGGACAGGCTGTCCGCGCCGTCCAGCACCTCGGTGCGGCTGCCCTGCTCGCGCAACTGGCTGCGCAGCTGCGCGGCCAGGTGGGCGTCGGGCAAGACGGCAAAACGCGGCCGCCATTGCAGGCACTGGGCCAGCAAGGCGTCCACCCGGCTCATGGCGCTCAGCGCGAAGACTTCGTAGCGCTCGGGGTGCCGACCGAGCACATCCAGGGTGTTGACGCCGATGGAACCGGTGGAGCCGAGCACGCAGATACGCTGCGGACGGGTATGAAGACTCATGGCAGGGAGGAACTCAGGGAACTCAGCGCCAAGGCCAGCGGGAACACCGGCAGCAAGGCATCGACGCGATCGAGCACACCGCCATGGCCCGGCAGCAACTGGCTGCTGTCCTTGGCGCCGACCGCACGTTTGATCAGGGATTCGAACAAGTCACCGACCACGCTCATGCTGGCCAGAAAAACCAGGGCCAGCAGTCCGGTGGCCAGACCCTGCCCTTGCAGCAGGCGCTGGTAGAGGCTGGCGGAATCCACCGCAAACTGGCGATCAATGACAAAGGTCCAGAAGAGGCCCAGGGCGAGCACACCGGCCATGCCAGTCCAGACGCCCTCCCAGCTCTTGCCGGGGCTGATGGTCACGGCCAGCTTGCGCCGGCCGAAGGTGCGACCACCGAAGTAGGCGGCGATGTCGGCCATCCAGACCAGGCAGAAGATGGAGAGCAGGAAATTGATGCCAGTGGCCTTGGCCTCCAGCATGGCACCCCAGGCCGCCCACAGCGCCAGGGCGCCGAGCAGCAGGCGCAGGGCCTTGGAGGCCTGCGGCCAGGCTGCCGGGCCGCCGCGCAAGGCATAGGCCCCGCCCAGCACCCAGATCAAGCCCGCCAGCCACCAGCACCAGGCCGGGCGTGGCGCCAGCCCGAAGAACCAGAGCGTACCCGCGCAGGCCGCGGCCAGCGCGGCACCGAAGGCCAGAGCCGGCAAGCCGCCGCCGGCATTGAGCCGGCACCACTCCCAACCGGCCGCGCCAATCATCAGCAGGGTCAGCAGGGCAAAAGGCCAGGGCGAGGCGGCGAACAGAGCGGGCAACAAAACGGCCAGCAGGGCCAAGGCCGTGATGATGCGGGCTTTGAGCATGGGGTTCAAACGCCAGCCAATGCCGGCGCCTCTTTGACGCCGCCAAAGCGGCGATCGCGTTCACGGAAGGACTCGATGGCCGCGTCCAGCTGCGCCTCACCGAACTCGGGCCACAGGCAGTCAGAGAACACAAATTCCGTGTAAGCGACCTGCCAGAGCAGGAAATTGCTGATGCGCACTTCACCTCCGGTGCGGATGAAGAGGTCCGGGTCGGGCGCGTAGTTCATGGCCATGAACTCGGACAGGCGGGCTTCGGTCAGCTCGGCCGGCGGCACACCCGCCTGCATCGCTGCCTTGCAGGCCTGCACCACATCCCAGCGGCCGCCGTAATTGAAGGCCACGGACAGGGTCAGCTTGCTGTTGTGCGCCGTGCTGCTCTCGGCCTCGTTCCAGGCATTGCGCAGCTTGTCGGACACCGCCTCGCGGTCACCGACGATGCGGATGCGCACCCCCATGGCGCCCATGCGCGCCAGGTAGCGCGACACGGCCGCGAGCACCAGACCCATCAGGCCTGAGACTTCATCGCTGGGGCGCTTCCAGTTCTCCGAGGAGAAGGCAAACACCGTCAGGTACTCGATCTCGCGATCGATGCAGGCCTGCACGATCTTGACCAGGGCATCGACGCCCTGCTTGTGGCCGAAGAAGCGCGGCAGAAAGCGCTTCTTCGCCCAGCGGCCGTTGCCATCCATCACGATGGCCACATGGCGGGGCACCGCCTTCTTCTCGGTCGTCACTGTAGAGAGCTCGCTCAGACCGCCAGAATTTCGGCTTCTTTGGCCGCGACCAGACGGTCGATCTCGGCGATGGTGCGGTCGGTCAGCTTCTGCACATCGTCCAGGCTGCGGCGCTCATCGTCTTCGCTGATCAACTTGTCCTTGGTCAGCTTCTTGGCTTGCTCATTGGCATCGCGGCGCAGATTGCGCACGGCGATCTTGGCGTCTTCGCCTTCGTTGCGCACGACCTTGGTCAGGTCGCGGCGGCGCTCTTCATTGAGCGGCGGCATTGGCACGCGGATCAGCTCGCCTTGCGAGGCCGGGTTGAGGCCCAGGTCGGACTCACGAATCGCCTTCTCGATCTTGGCGCCCATGCCTTTTTCCCAGGGCTGCACGCTGATGGTGCGGGCATCGAGCAAGGTCACATTGGCCACCTGGGTGACCGGCACCAAAGAGCCGTAGTAGTCCACCTGGACCTGATCGAGGATGCCAGGGTGAGCGCGACCGGTGCGGATCTTGTGCAACTCGTTCTTCAGCGCCTCGACCGACTTGGCCATCTTGGCTTCAGCGTTCTGCTTGATGTCTGCAATGCTCATGATTCTTGACCTTGAAAACCTTTGTTTCTCAAACGTGCACCAGCGTGCCTTCGTCTTCACCCATCACCACGCGCTTGAGCGCGCCGGCCTTGAGGATGCTGAACACACGGATCGGCAGCTTCTGGTCGCGGCACAGCGCGAAGGCGGTGGCGTCCAGCACCTGCAGATTCTTGGTGATGGCCTCGTCAAAGCTGATGCGCGAGTAGCGGGTCGCACTCGGGTCCTTCTTGGGGTCGGCGGTGTAGACACCGTCGACCTTGGTGGCCTTGAGCACGATCTCGGCGCCGATCTCGGCACCGCGCAGCGCAGCGGCCGTGTCGGTGGTGAAGAAGGGATTGCCCGTGCCGGCCGCGAACACCACGACCTTGCCTTCTTCCAGATATTGCAGGGCCTTGGGGCGCACATAGGGCTCCACCACCTGCTCGATGCCGATGGCCGACATCACGCGAGCGACGATGCCTTCCTGGCGCATGGTGTCGGCCAGGGCCAGGGAGTTCATCACCGTGGCCAGCATGCCCATGTAATCGGCCGTGGCGCGGTCCATGCCGACCGAGCCGCCCGCGACACCGCGGAAGATATTGCCGCCACCGATGACCACCGCCACCTCCACACCGAGCTCGGTGACCTCGCGGATCTCCTGCACCATGCGCACGATGGTCGCGCGATTGATACCGAAAGCGTCGTCGCCCATCAGGGCTTCACCGGAAAGTTTGAGCAGGATGCGTTTGAGCGCGGGCATGAGGACCTCTTGATGGCTGCTGTTGCTGAATGGGATGTCGGGCTTGTGCCGCGTCTGCAGCCCGCCGGGTAGGCAGGCTTGCAGCCCAGGGATGGGGCCGCCGACTTCAACGGGCACAAGTGTAAAGGGCGCCAGAGGCGCCCTTTGTTTGCTTCAGGGCTTACTGGCCCTTGGCGGCGGCCACTTGCGCGGCCACTTCGGCGGCGAAGTCGTCCACCTTCTTCTCGATGCCTTCGCCCACCACGTACAGGGTGAAGCTCTTCACCGTGGTGGCCTTGTCCTTCAGCATGGCGGCGACGGTTTGCTTGCCATCAGCGGCCTTCACGAAGACTTGGTCCAGCAGCGAGACTTCCTTCAGGAACTTCTGCACGGCGCCGTCCACCATCTTGGCAACGATGTCGGCGGGCTTGCCGGACTCGGCAGCCTTCTCGGCAGCGATCTTGCGCTCCTTCTCGACCAGCTCAGCCGACACTTCGGCAGCCGACAGCGCGGCCGGCTTCATGGCGGCCACGTGCATGGCGACATCCTTGGCGGCCACGTCGTCGCCGTCAAACTCGACCATCACGCCGATGCGGGTGCCGTGCAGGTAAGAGGCCAGCTTGTTGCCAGCGGCGTAGCGCTGGAAGCGGCGGATCGACATGTTCTCGCCGATCTTGCCGATCAGACCCTTGCGCACGTCTTCCACGGTCGGGCCAAAGCCTTCTTGCGACAGCGGCAGAGCCGAGAGGGCAGCCACATCGGCCGGGCCTTCGGTGGCGATCAGGCCAGCGACCGCGTTCACGAAAGCCAGGAAGGCATCGTTCTTCGACACGAAGTCGGTTTCGCAGTTCACTTCCAGCAGGGCGCCGACGCCGCCGACCACAGCCGAGGCGACCACGCCTTCAGCGGTCACGCGCGAGGCGGCCTTGCCAGCCTTGTTGCCCAGCTTGACGCGCAGGATTTCCTCAGCACGGGCCAGATCGCCCTCGGCTTCGGTCAGCGCCTTCTTGCATTCCATCATCGGGGCATCGGTGCGAGCGCGCAGCTCAGCGACCATGCTTGCGGTAATTGCAGCCATTTGTTTCTCCGTTACTCAATGAACCTGCCCGGTTTTACGCGAGCAGACACTTCAACCCATTTGCTTTGAAAAAAAGGGGCTGAACACAGCCCCTTGATTTGGCGTCAGCCTGGCCGCTTGAAACTCAAGCGCCTTCGGCGACTTCCACGAACTCGTCGCCAGCCGGGGCAGCGGCTTGCACGACTTCGTTGCCGGCGTTGGCACGGCCTTCGATCACGGCGTCAGCGACGGCGCGAGCGTACAGGGCCACGGCCTTGGCGGAGTCGTCGTTGCCGGGGATGACGTAGTCGATGCCCTCGGGCGAGTGGTTGGTGTCAACCACGCCGATCACGGGGATGCCCAGCTTCTTGGCTTCGGCCACGGCGATCTTGTGGAAGCCCACGTCGATCACGAAGATGGCGTCGGGCAGGCCGTTCATGTCCTGGATGCCGCCGATGTTCTTTTCCAGCTTGGCCAGATCACGTTGGAACAGCAGGGCTTCCTTCTTGATGGCGGGCTGGGTGCCGGCTTCGACCTGGGCTTGCATGTCCTTCAGGTTCTTCAGCGAGGCCTTGACCGTCTTGAAGTTGGTCATCATGCCGCCCAACCAACGTTGGTCGACGTAAGGCACGCCGGCGCGCTGGGCTTCCAGGGCCACCACTTCACGGGCTTGGCGCTTGGTGCCAATCATCATGATGGTGCCGCGCTTGGCCGACAGTTGGCGGATGAACTTCAGAGCCTCTTCAAACGCGGGCAGCGTCTTTTCGAGGTTGATGATGTGAATCTTGTTGCGGTGGCCGTAGATATACGGGGCCATCTTGGGGTGCCAGAAGCGGGTTTGGTGACCAAAGTGGACGCCGGCTTCCAGCATTTCGCGCATCGTAACGGACATGTTTTTAACTCCGAAGGTTGTGTCTAAAATCCGGCCCGAATTGCTCTGCTTCGTGACCTCTGCCCCATATCTCAACGGGGCCTGGCCTCTTGCAACAACTTGCAGCAGCAACACCTCTCAGTGGCCGGTTTGCGATTGATTCACCAGCACAAACCCCGGGCAAAAATTGCCTAGGGCGTCCGGCAAAACCCAAAGAGTATACACGACCTATGCCCAACGACCTGAGCAGTGCCTTGGCTGCCCTGCATGAAGGCCGCCTTCACGCGCTGGATGCCTTGCAATCCAGCCAGCACGCCGCCCGTTCCGACGCCTGCCGTCACGCCTATATCGGCGACTCCCTCGAGCGCATGGGCCCTGCGGCACAAGCTGCCGCCGAGGCCAGCGATGCGGCAGCCCGCGCCGGTGCCCCTCGGCCCCGCCTGGGCGGCCTGGCCGTCAGCGTCAAGGACCTGTTCGATGTGGCCGGCGCCACCAGCAGCGCCGGCTCGCGCCTGCTGCAAGACCACCCGGCCGCCCGCAGTGACAGCCCCGCCGTGGCCCGCCTGCGCCAAGCCGGCGCCGCCCTGCTGGGCCGCAACACCATGAGCGAGTTCGCCTTCTCTGGCGTGGGCATCAACCCCCACCACGGCACGCCCGCCAATCCCATCACCCATGCGCTCGACAGCCACGAGCGCATCCCGGGCGGCTCCACCTCCGGCGGCGCGGTCTCGGTGGCCACAGGTGCCGCCTGGGCCGCACTGGGTTCGGACACCGGCGGTTCGATCCGCATCCCGGCCGCCCTGCAAGGCTTGGTCGGCTTCAAGAACACCGCGCGCCTCACGCCCACCGACGGCTGCATCCCCCTGTCCACCACACTCGACACCGCCTGCGCCATCACCCGCTCGGTGCGCGACGCCGTGCTGCTGCACGAGGTGCTGGCCGCTCGCACAGTGCGCCTGCAAGCACGGCCGCTGAGCGCATGCCGCCTGGCCGTGGTGCAGAACCATTTCCTTGATGGCATGGATGAGGCGGTGAGCAGCGCCTTCGAAGCCAGCCTGCGGCTGCTGCGCCAACAAGGCGCGCAGATCGAAGAAATCCAGCTGCCCGCCTTGCAGGACCTGCCCCAGTTGCAAGCCCAGGGCGGCTTTGCCGCAGCCGAAAGCTGGGCCTGGCACCGCCCGCTGATGAATGCCCACGGTGACAGCGCCTACGACCCCCGTGTGGCCACGCGCATCCGCCGCGGCGAAGCCATCAGCGCCGCCGATTACATCGACCTGATCCACGCCCGCCGGCGCTGGATTGCCGCGATGGAATCCCAGCTGCAAGGCTTCGACGCCGTGCTCAGCCCCACCGTGCCGGTGGTCGCCCCCCTGCTGCAACCTTTGCTGCTCAGCGACGAGGCCTTCTTCGCCACCAACGCCCTGCTGCTGCGCAACCCCTCGGTGGTCAATCTGCTCGATGGCTGCGCCCTGTCCCTGCCCTGCCATGCCGCCGGCCAGATGCCGGTGGGCCTGATGGTCTGGGCCCCCGCCCTGCAGGACGACCAAGTCCTGAGCCTGAGCCTGCACATCGAGCAAGCCTTGCGCACACACACCCGCGGCGAGGAGCACTGAGATGCGCATCGCCATCATCGGCGCCGGCGTGGCCGGCGTCTGCAGCGCTTACGAGCTGGCCGCGGCCGGCCACCAAGTCACCGTCTTCGAGCGCCGCGGCAGCGTGGCTGCCGAGGGCAGCTTCGCCACCGGCGGCCACCTCGCGCCAGCCCTGATGCTGCCCTGGCTGACCCCCACCTTCCCGCGCCCCGGCGCCGGCCCGCTGGGCTGGCAATGGCAGCGCTGGCGCCAGCAGCGCAAGCCCGCCACGCAAGAGGCGCAAGACCGCCTGCTGCATCTGGCCCGCTTCAGCTTGGAGCGCCTGCAAGCCCTGCGCCGCCATCTGCAGCTGGACCACGAGCGCGCCGAGGGCCAGCTCGTGCTGCTGCGTCAGGACAAGGATCAGAAAGCCATCCAGGCCGG
>JAIXSD010000367.1 GCA_027484885.1 Rubrivivax sp. | reverse complement strand
GCTTGCAGATGGGCCATGACCTGGCGGGTCTGCGCCTCGATGCCGCCGGCCACCACCTCGCCATGCACATCGGTGGGCACCTGGCCCGAGACGTAGACAAAATCGCCGGCCCGCACCGCGGGCGAGAGCGGGCGCGGCTGCTGGTCGCTGGCTGTGGGCGGCACGCCCAGGTATTCGAGGTGGTTGATCGGCTCTTGCGGAGTGGGGTGCTTGGGGTCCATGGCGGCGCAGTCTAGGCCGCACACGAAGCCTTGGGCGGCCCGGGCCCGGGCAATATGGCGCTTCTTAAGCTGACCTTGAGATGAGGCAGCCGCGGCGGCAGCGATGATGATGGCGCATGGATACGACGCATACCCCCGCTAGCCCTCTCATCGCTCCGCAGCCCGAGCTGCTGGGCCCCTGGCTCAAAGGCTTTCCGCCCCTGCAGCCGCCGCTGCCGCTGAGCGATCTGGCCGCCCAAGGCTGGCACGCCCTGGGCCCCGAGATGCCCCTTCCACTGGCCCTGCTGCGGCGCGAGGCCCTGGCCCACAACATCGCCTGGATGCAGCGCTTCGCCAGCCAGCGCGGCCTGAGCCTGGCACCGCATGGCAAGACCACCATGAGCCCGCAGCTCTTTCGCCGCCAGCTCGATGCCGGCGCCTGGGGCCTGAGCTTTGCCAATGTGCAGCAGCTGCGCATCGGCGTGCAGGCCGGTGGCGTGCGCCGCGCGCTGATCGCCAACCAGCTGCTCGGCGAGGCGGAGCTGGGCCTGCTGGCCGAGCTGCAGCGCCAGACCCCGGGTCTGCGCGTGGCCAGCTTTGTCGACTCGGCCGCCCAGTGCCAGCTGCTGCAGGCCTGGCAGGCGCGCCAGAGGCCGGAGGCGCCAGCCTTGGAGCTGCTGCTGGAGCTGGGCTCAGAGGGCGGCCGCTGCGGCGTGCGCGACCCCGACACGGCCCTGGCCCTGGCCCGCCAGGTGCGCGCGGCACCGGGCCTGCGCCTGGTCGGCCTGGCTTTCTACGAGGGCCTGGGTGCACGCGGCGAGGACGAGGCCGACCGGGCCTGGATGGCCGGCTGGACGCAGCGCGCCCATGCCCTGCTGGCCGCTTGCGAGGCCGAGGACCTGTTCGAGCTGGCCGAAGGCCAGGAGCTCTTGATCTCGGCCGGTGGCTCGGCGCTGTTTGATCTGGTCTGCGGCGCCCTGCGCCCGCCCAGCCGCCACCGCTGGCGCGGCCTGCTTCGCTCGGGCTGCTACATCACCCACGACCATGGCCTCTACAAGCGCCTGGTCGATGTGGCCGCGCCGCGCATCGCGGCCGAAGACCTCGCGCCGGCCGGCGAGCCCGGCCTGCAGGGCGCGCTGGAGGTCTGGTGCCAGGTCTTGTCCTGCCCCGAGCCGGGCCTGGCTCTGTTGGGCGCGGGCCGGCGCGATCTCTCGCACGATCAGGGCATGCCCACGCCCATCGCCTGGGCGCCGGCGGGCCAGCTGCAGCCCGGCCCGGCCCCGGCCGGCTGGCGCATCGAGGCCATGAACGACCAGCATGCCTACCTGCGCTGGGATGCGCAGGACGCGGCCATCGCCGTGCCCGCTGTGGGTGAGCGCATCGGCCTGGGCATCTCACACCCCTGCACCACCTTCGACAAATGGACCTGGCTGCCCATCGTCGAGGGGGCGGACTACCGCATCGTCGATGCGGTGCTGACGCATTTCTGAGGCCGGTGCCATGGAGCTGTTGCGCGGCGCGCTGATCGTGGACGGCGTTCTGAGCCCGGCCTGGCGGGGCGATCTGCTCTTCGCCGCCAGCGGCATCCTGGAGCTGGGCCCGGACCTGTCCGGCCGGGTGGGCGGCCATGTGCCACGCCGCGATTGCAGCGGCCTGGCCCTGGCCCCGGGCTTCATCGACATGCACACCCACGACGATGCCGCCCTGCTGCTGGACCCGGCCATGGCGCCCAAGCTCAGCCAGGGCGTCACCACCGTGGTGGTAGGCAACTGCGGCATCTCGCTGGTGCCGCTGAGCCTGGCGCCCGGGCAGGCACTGCCGCCGCCGCTGAACCTGCTGCCCGCTGAGGCCTACCGTTACGCGCGCTTTGCCGACTACCGCGCGGCGCTGGCCGCCGCGCCGCCGGCGGTCAATGTGCTGGCCCTGGTGGGCCACACCGCCTTGCGCGCGGCCTGCATGCCCGAGCTGGACCGCCCGGCCCGCCCGGCCGAGCTGGCCACCATGTGCGCCCTGCTGGACCAAGCCCTGGCCGAGGGCGCGGCCGGCCTGTCTTCGGGCACCTTCTACGCCCCGGCCGCCGCCGCGCCGCCCGAGGAGCTGCTGGCCCTGGCCCGTGTGACCGCGCGCCACCGCGGCCGCCTCTACGCCACCCATCTGCGCGACGAGATGGCAGGCGTGCTGGCCGCCATCGAGGAGGCGGCCGACACCGCCCACCAGGCCGGCCTGCCGCTGCAGATCTCGCACCACAAATGCGCCGGACACCGGCAATGGGGCCGCGCCATCGAGACCCTGGCCTTGATCGAGCGTCTGGCCCAGCGCCAGGACCTGGGCCTCGACGCTTACCCCTATCTGGCCGGCTCCACCGTGCTGCGCGAGGACCTGGTGGATGGCCACACGCCGATCCGCCTGACCTGGTCGGGGCCCCACCCTGAGCGCAGCGGCCAGTGGCTGGCCGAGGTGGCGTCGGAATGGGGCGTCACGGAGGTGGAGGCCTGCCGCCGCCTGCAGCCGGGCGGGGCCTGCTACTTTCAGATGTGCGAGGACGATGTCGACCGCATCCTGGCCCACCCCCTGGCCATGATCGGCTCCGACGGCCTGCCGCACGACCGCCAGCCCCACCCGCGGCTCTGGGGCGCGTTTCCGCGCGTGCTGGCCCATTACCGGCGCGAGCGCGGCCTGCTGAGCCTGGAGCGGGCGGTGCACAAGATGAGCGGACAGAGCGCGGC
>JAIXSD010000386.1 GCA_027484885.1 Rubrivivax sp. | reverse complement strand
TCCTTGCCGATCAGATCGGCAATGGCACTGAGGCTGATGTTCTCGTCGTCAAAGCTGCGAATCAAGCGGCTGGCCACCTCGGGCATGGTGGGCAGGGCATTGTTCTTCTCGAAGAATTTCTCGGCGGCTGCCATGGCTGCTGCGGTCACATTGCTCTCCTGGCTGGACGGGTCGATCGGCCCGGTTCGCTTGCAGTCTAAGTGAGGGCTTGGCCGCTTCAAAGCTTGCAAATGCGCCGCGAAGGCGGTGTATTCATGCTGGAGCCAACAATGCACGTTTGGGCGGCGCTTGCCACCCTTCAGGTCGCGGCTTCAGCCCTGGGCCAGGCTTTGCAGCGCCGCCAGATTGAGCAGCTTGATGGAGTAGCCGCGCACCTCGATCAGGCCGGCGCTCATCAGCTGGCGCAGCAGGCGCGAGAGGGTCTCGGGCGTGATGGCCAGCTGGGCGGCCAGCTCGCGCTTGCGTTCGCGCAGGGCCACCTCCTCACCGCTGGCCGGGCTGCGTTGCAGCAGCCAGGTGGCCAGGCGCTTTTGTGCGTCCTTGGCCATCAGGTCATGGGCCGCACCGGTCAGGTTTTGCACCGACTGGGCCAGGCATTGCAGCAGGCGCTCGCTCATCACCGGGTGGCGGTTCAGCAGCACGCGCATGCCACTGACCGGCAGCTCCAGCAGGCGCGCCGGCATCAGGGCCTGGGCGTCCTGGGTGCGGCCTTTCTCCAGCCAGGCACTGCTGTTGTCCAGCCACTGCGGGCCATGGATGGCGCGCTCGAGCTGGAACTGGCCGCCCTGCCCCGGCATGGCTGGCGCCGTGGCGCTGCCACTGGCATGGCTGCCCAGGCCCACCGTGCCTTCGAGCACGGCCACCAGGGTGTCGGCCGGATCCCCACGCTTGAACGCACAGGCGCCACTGCACAGGCTGCGCACCCGGGCCAGCTCCTGCAAGCCGCGCAGCTCATCGGCCGCCAGGCGCGGCGGGCCGAACAGCGCGGTCCACACCGAAACCGGCACCGGCAAGGGCGCGGCGGCAGCAGGGATCGGAACGGCGGGAGTGAGGACCTTGTCCAAGATGGGCAACGACATGAATGGCAGGGGGACGATGGCTGCCACTGTCGGCCAGAAGCGCGCTTTTGTCTTTGAGCCACATCAAAGCATGTGGTGCTGGGCCGGCGGCTCAGACGATCAGCAAGGCGCGAAAGTCGTTGACATTGGTGAAGCTGGGCCCGGTGATCAAGAGATCGCCCAGGGGCTCGAAGAAGCCGCGGGCGTTGTGGGCCTCCAGCTCGGCGCGGGGGTTCAGGCCCAGGGCACGGGCCCGGGCCAGGCTGCTGGGGGTGAGAAAAGCGCCGGCGTTGTCGCCGACACCATCGATGCCATCGGTGTCGGCCGAAAGGCCGTAGACGCCGGCCTCACCATCGAGCGCGATGGCGCAGGCCAGCAAGAACTCGGTGGCCCGGCCGCCCCGCCCCAGCGCTTGCCCCGGTGGCGGGGGCTTCACGGTGACCGTGGTCTCGCCGCCCGAGATCAACACACAGGGCTTGGCAAACGGCTGGCCGCGCCGCGCCACCGCGCGGGCCAGCGCCGCATGCACGCGGCCCACCTCGCGCGCCTCACCCTCGATCTCGTCACTGAGGATGTGGGCGGCCAGGCCCAGCGCGCGCGCCGCCTCGGCCGCCGCCTCCAGGCTCATCTGCGGCGTGGCCAGCATGCGCAGCTGCTGCTGGGCCCAGAAGGCCTCGCCGGGCTTGACCGTCTCGAACGCGCCCGACTCCAGGCCGGCGCGGGCCGCGGCCGGCAGGTTCAGGCGATAGCGGGCGCAGATGGCCAGGGCGTCGCGACAGCTGCTGGCATCGGCCACCGTGGGGCCGGAAGCGATCACGCCGGGCTCGTCGCCAGGCACATCGCTGATCAAGAGGGTCAGGACTTGCGCCGGAGCGCAGGCCGCCGCCAGGCGCCCGCCCTTGATGGCCGAGAGGTGCTTGCGCACGCAGTTCATCTCGCCGATCGAAGCGCCGCTGTGCAGCAGGGCCCGATTCAGCGCCTGCTTGTCGGCCAGGCTCAGGCCTGGGGCGGGCAGGCTCAGCAGGGAAGAGCCGCCGCCCGAGATCAGGCAGATCACCAGATCGTCGGCGCTCAGACCCTGGCACAGGGCCAGCATGCGCTGCGCCGCGGCCTGACCGGCCGCATCGGGCACCGGATGGGCCGCCTCCACCAGCTCCAGGCGCCGCGGCCGGTAGCCCGGCGGGGTGTGGCCATAGGCCGTGATCACCAGGCCCGAGACCGGCGCGTCGGCCGGCCATTGCGCCTGCAAGGCCGCTTCCAGCGCCTGCGCCATGGCGCCAGCCGCCTTGCCGGCACCCAGCACCAGGGTGCGGCCACGCGGCGGAGCGGGCGGCAGCTCGGCCGCCAGGGTGCGAGCCGGCAGGGCACGATCCACGGCCGCCTGGTAGAGCTGGCGCAGCAAGGCCTTGGGGTCGGGAAGGCTCAAGGCCGGGCTCCGGCCTCAAACCAGCGGCCCAAAACGGCGCGTTCGGCCTCGGTGATCTGGGTGGCGTTGTTCATGGGCATGAGTTTTTGCACCACGGCCTGCTGGTAGAGCGCCTGGGCGTTTTGACGAATCAGCTCGGGGCTGTGCAGCTGCACCCCCTTCTGCGCCAATTGTGCGTTATGGCACATCACGCAGCGCTGATTGACGATGGCTTGCACCTCGGCCATGGTCGGGGCCACTGGAGCAGTCACCGCTGCGGCTTGAGCAGGCGCCGGCCGCGGCGCCATCCAGACGATCAGGCCCGCCAGCAGGGCCAGCGCGGCCGCCACGAGGCGCCAGTCCTGCACACCTTTGTGGCGCTGGACGAAGAACACCCGCACCAACACGCCCACCGCCATCAGCAGCACCAACACCAGCCAGTTCTGGGCATGGCTGTACAACATGCCGTAGTGGTTGGACAGCATGGCAATCAGCACCGGCAGGGTGAAATAGGTGTTGTGCACGCTGCGCTGCTTGCCGCGCTGGCCGAACACCGGGCTGACCGGCCGGCCGGCGCGCATGTCGGCAATCACCTGCTTCTGGCCCGGGATGATCCAGAACAGCACATTGGCGCTCATCATCGTGGCCAGCATGGCGCCGATGATCAGAAAGGCCGCACGGCCGGCAAACAGCTGGCTGGCCGCCCAGCTGGCGCCGACGACAAAGACCGCGATCAGGCCCAGCACCCGGCCGTCGTTGCCGATGCTGCCATCGGCCTTGTGGCCGAAGCGGCGGCAGATCTGGTCGTAGACCAACCAGCCCGAGGCCAGAAAGCCCAGGGCCGCGGCCACAGCCGCTGGCGCGCTCCAGGCATGGACGCGGGGATCGATCAGATAGGTGTTGGCGTTGGCCAGGTACAGCAGCACAAAGAGCGCGAAGCCGCTGATCCAGGTCCAGTAGCTTTCCCAGTAGAACCAGTGCAGCTGCTGCGGCAGATCAGGCGGCGCCACCATATATTTTTGCGGGTTGTAGAAGCCGCCGCCGTGGACGGCCCAGAGTTCGCCATCCACGCCCCGCGCGCGCAGCTCGGGCGCGCTGGGTTTTTGCAAATGGTTGTCCAGCCAGACGAAGTAGAAGGAGGCGCCGATCCAGGCAATGCCGACGATGACATGCAGCCAGCGCAGCAGCAAGGCAGCCCAATCCAGCAGATAGGCGGGCGAAAAAACATCCATGGTTGAAGCGGTTCCGAGTCAGAGGCGGCTCACCACAGGCGGGCGCTGTGAGCTGCAATCCCTGTCGCGTGGGGCCAGCGCAGTGCCTGGCCCGACTCCTCTGCCCGCCGCCGCGGGGCAGCTGGGCCGCGCGGCGCGCCGGCAGCGCTCCGCTGCGACGAGTGGACAAAGTGTATACAGTTCCGCCCTGCCCGCCTGTTCGGGTTTTCTTTCAGTCCACGCTCCGAGCGGCCCGGCTCCTGATGTTCAGCGGCGCTTGGCTTGGGGCGCCGCCTTGACGGCTGGCTTGACTGCCGCTTTGACCACCGCCTTGGTGGCTTTTTGCGACGCTGCCTTCGCGGCTGCCTTGCCGGCTGGCTTCCCGGTGGAGACCGGTGTGGCCGTGGCTGCAGCTGTGCCCGTGCTCGGTCGGTCCGAGCGCAGCGCCCGGCCGGGCAAGAGGCGGGCCGCCAGATCGGCCAGGCCAGCCGCGGTGCGCTCCAGCGCCTCGTCACGGTAGCGCACCAGGGCCAGGGCATCGTGGAAGCGCGAGAGCCGCTCCAGTCGGTTGACCATGGCCTCCAGCTGCGCCGGCCGGGCGCTGACGCCGTCCAGCGCTTCCAGATAAGCGCTGGCCAGGTCCTCCTGCGCACGCCGGCCTTCCTCGTCGGCCCGACCCAGGCTGCCATCGAGCAGACGCTCGACCAGCAGGGCCTCGGGCTGGATCAACAAATCCCAGGGGCTGGGCTCGATGGCGAACTTTTGCGCGGCATCGCGCCGGCATTGCTGAGCCAGGGCGATGGCGGCGTCGCGCTGGGCCGGGCTCTGCCAGTCGGTCAGGGCATCCAGGGCCAGGCGGTAGAGCGCATGGCAGGCGCTGAAGCTGTCGCTGCCCGGCTGGCCTTCACCCGCCTGGTAGGCCGCCACGCTGTTGCGCAAGGCCTGGTCCATCAGCCGCGCGGCCTCATCGGCTGCGGCCGTGTCCAAGCGCCCGCTGAGCAGGCGCCGGGCCTGCAGGCTGGCCAGGCGTTGCCAGGCGCTGCCGCGCAGGGCGGTGCGTTCGGAATGGCTGGAGGCCGGCAGGCTGTCCTGCGCCTCGGCCGCCGGCCCGGCCAGCAAGACATCGAGGCCGTCGAGGCGGCGCAGGGCCAGCTCGATCAAGCCGGTGTCCAGCGGCTCCGCTGCAGGAAGGCCGGCTTTGCCGACCTTGCCGGACGGGCTCGATGGGGCCGCCCGGGCCCAGGCCTCGACCGCCTGCGCTTCGCCCAGGCGAGTCTCCACATCGACCAGCTTCTCCAGGTCCGAGATCGGCACCGCGCCACTGCGGTCCACCGCCTGCACGGCGCGCAGCAGGGCTTCGCGCGCCCGTTCCAGCTGGCCCAGCTCCATCCAGGTGCGGCCCAGGGCCGACTGCAGCTGCGGCAGCTCCAGCCAGCCGGCCGGGCAGCGCTGCTCCAGGGTGTCTTGCACGCGCTGCCCCAAGGCCTCGAGCTCACGCGCGCTCAGGTGATCGCGCCGGCGCGAAAGGTCGGCGCGCAGCCGCGCCAGCTGGTCCAGCCACTCCTCGGGCGACACGAACAGAGGCGGGCCACCCTCGCTGTCGCTCAACTCCGGGCCACCCTGCCCCAAGGGCTCGGCCATCCAGCCCGGGTCGCCGTAGGCCTGGAAAGCGCCCCAGGTGATGTCTTCGGGGTGGCTGTCCCAGACCGCGCGGCGGGCCCGGAAGACGGCATCGCCAAAGCTCTGACGACGCAGCAGCAGTTGCTCGTAGAAGACCTGGCCGAAGCGGCGCGCCGATTCGTCGTTGACAGCCCAGCCGGCGACGATCACGCAGCGCACGCCGATCTCGATCAGCTCGCGCGCCACGCTGGCGGCCAGCTTGTTGCTGCCCTGGCCCTTGCCCGCCGGGTCCACCTGGCCGAGGTGGCAGCAGTTGAGGAAGACCAGCTCGGGCACGGTCTCCATGGCCTCGATCTCGGCGGCGGTGATCAAGAGGCCGTCCGAAAGCAGCACGCCGCTGCGCGCGCGGCCATCGACATGAATCAGATTGAAGACGCCGTGGGCCGAGATGTGCAGCAAGCGCCAGGGCCGGCTGTAGAGCTTGGCCAGCACATCGCTGGCGCGCAGCCAGTTGCCCACCAGGGGCTCCACCTCGTAGCCGAT